>DASRPK010000045.1:0-7200 GCA_035646395.1 Gemmatimonadaceae bacterium
GCCAGACAGTGGCGACCCTCGGTCGCCGGCTCCACATTCTGAGCAGCGTTCAAGATGCCCACAGAGCGTTCTCTGTGACCCCCGTGTCCCGCAGTTCAAAATGATTTTCGAGGCCATGAAGAGAACATCGATACTGTTTACAAGCGCGCTGTTGCTTCCGGCGGCGACCCAATCTCAGAGTCGCTTCGACCTGACCATTCCCAACATCATGCGCGGTCCGGAAGTCTACGGCCGTGAGCCGTCGAACCCGCGCTTCACGCCTAACGGCGAATACATCTATTTCAACTGGCTGCCGCCCGGCACCGACTGGCGCGAGACGACCAAGCCATATCGCGTCCGCGCACAGGCGGGCGCCAGGCCCGAACGCGTCACCGACGCCCACATGGATTCGGTCGGTCCATCGCTGGCGACGGGCATGATATCTCGCGATGGCGCGCGCCGCGTGGCGACGTATAACGGCGATCTCTGGCTCACCGACTTGCGGACCGGAACCACGCGCCGCCTTACCGACACACCGGCGATCACCGAGAGCAATCCCACGTTTGCGGCCAACGGGAATCGCATCTACTTCCTGCGCGATGGCCAGAACGTGATGTCGCTCGACCTCGAGACGCCGCTCATCCGGCAGGTCACCGATATCCGGCCCGGCCCTGCACCGGCCGACCCGCGTCGTGCCGATGGCCAGCGTGCGGTGCTCGAAGCCCAGCAGAAGGAACTGTTCGGCGTGATTCGAGACCAGGTACGCCTGGACTCGATCAACCGTGCCGAGCGCCTCGCCCGCGAGTCATGGCGAACCAAAACGCTTTACCTGCGCGACAACGAACGGGTCACCGGACTCACCGTGTCGCCGACGGGCAACGCGTTGATCGTCACGACGACCATAACGATTCCAGGATCACGGCAGACCATAGTGCCGAACTGGGTCACGCTGAACGGGTACACCGAAGACCTGACCGTGCGCACGAAGGTCGGCGACGTGCAGAACGGCGGCCGCGCTGCGTTCATGTCGCTGCCGTCCGGCGAGGTTCACTGGCTCAAATCGATCCCGCGCGATTCCACCGAGGCGCCGTCCATCACCGCGGTACTCGGCTGGAACGACGCCGGCACGCAGGCGCTGCTCTTCGCCGAACGGAGAGATTTCAAGGAACGGTACCTGCACCGCGTCGATGCCGCCGGCGGCCGCGTCACAACAATCGATGTGCTCAAGGACAGCGCGTGGGTGGGCGGCCCCTGTTATCCGTGCGGCGGCTTTCTCCCCGGCAGCGACAAGGTGTGGCTCGTCAGTGAAGCCGACGGCTACGCGCACCTATACACGATGAATCCGGATGGTTCCGGGAAGCAGCCGCTCACGAAGGGCAAGTGGGAAGTCGAAGACGTGCGGATCTCGGCCGATCGTCGTTACTTCGAGCTGCACACGAGCGAGGTATCGCCGTACGAGCGCCATTTCTACCGCATGCCCGTGGCTGGCGGTCCCATTGAGCGCATAACGACAGCGGTTGGCGGCCACACCGTCGTGGTCTCACCTAACGGGCAGCTCATCGCCGATGTGTATTCACAGGCCAATCGCCCACCGGAGCTGCATGTCGCACCGTACCAGCCGAACACGGCCCTGGCACAGCTGACGACGTCGCCGACGCCCGAGTGGCTCAGCCACCCGTGGATCAAGCCTGAGATCGTGCGGATCCCGGCGTCCGACGGAGTGCAGGTACCGGCCCGCATCTACCGTCCGCGCGATGTGGGCGTCCGGCCTAACGGGGCTGCCGTCATCTTCGTGCACGGCGCCGGCTACCTGCATAACGTGCACAACTTCTGGTCGAGCTACTCGCGCGAGTACATGTTCCACCACTTCATCGCGTCGAAAGGCTATGTGGTGCTCGACATCGATTACCGCGGCTCGGCCGGCTACGGGCGCGACTGGCGCACCGCCATTTATCGCTGGATGGGCGGGCGTGACCTGGCCGACCACGTGGACGGTTCGCGGTATTTGCGGAAGGAATACGGCATCCCGGCCGAACGCGTCGGCATCTACGGTGGCAGCTATGGCGGGTTCATCACCCTGATGGCGCTGTTCACGGCCCCCAAGGAATTCGGCGCCGGTGCCGCGCTCCGGTCAGTCACTGACTGGGCGCACTACAATCACGGATACACGGGCCGGATCCTGAACCTGCCGCAGGATGACACGCTTTCATTCCGGCGCTCCTCCCCGATCTTCTTCGCCGAAGGACTGGAAGACCCCCTCGTTATGCTGCATGGCATGGTCGATACGAACGTCCATTACCAGGATATCGTCCGGCTCACCCAGCGCCTGATCGAGCTCGGCAAGACCAACTGGGAGCTGGCCTCCTATCCGGTTGAGAACCACGGTTTCGTCAGGCCCGATTCCTGGACTGACGAATACCGCCGGATCTTCGATATCTTTGAGCGTAGCCTGAAGCCAGGAGCAAAGCGATGAAACACGAAGGTCCCAGGCCCGGCGCGCCAGGCCCCGCGCCGCTGGACGCTGGGCAGTTCAGCCTGGCGGACCAGGTCCGGCGGGTCGCGAAGGTCGTCCGCACAATTATCGGTGTGCCTGACTACGACCGGTATGTCGCGCACGTACAGGAGTGCCACCCCGACCGCGCCCCCATGACGCGCGACGAGTTCGCGAAGAGCCGCATGGAAGCGCGCTACAACCAGCCCGGGAATCGCTGCTGCTGACACCGTTCTCAACAGAACAACACACCCTCGGCGCCTTCGTTAGGCACCGAGGGTTTTTTATCGAGCCTGCGTATGTTATGGGCAGTCGACGTCTGGCGGGCACGGCAGGAGCAAGCAACCCAAACGAGCGACTACCGCGTTCGCCGTAGCTCCACCTCGGAGAGGATGAACCCGAATCCCGGCCATCCCCCGGATCGGATCGACCGCTCGAACCAGGTACGCGCCCGCGCCGTATCGCCCTGAACGAGATGCCAATTCCCTACCCCGTAAGCCAGAGTAGCGGCCTGGACGTCAGCGGAGTCAGCCGGCGTGATAACGGCGTCCGCGTCGAGCTGCCCGCGGTACAACTTCAGCCGGCGGGCATAGGCGTTGTCGATTGGCAACGAATCGGGACGACGGTCGAGCATCGCCTTTGCTTCAGCGCTTCGACCGGCACGGGAAAGTGACATCCACAGCCAATCCGTTGACCCGGCCAGTTCACCCGCCTCGGGAGCGCGAGGCTGCGCCCGTCGAAATGCATCGGCCGCGCCCGCAAAATCGCCGCGCACGAACCTGACGATGCCGAGGTGATAGAGGATGCCGTAGTTGAGACTGTCCAGCGCGAATCCTTTCGTCAGATCCTGGTACGCGCGGTCGAACTCGCGCACCGAGAGATACCGGTGGCCGCGCCAGCGATAGAGCATCGCGTTGTTCGGAGCGATGGCGAGGCCCCGCGTGAATGTCTCGATGGCCTCTCGGAATTGTCGCACGCCACTCTGGGCAACGCCGAGTGCGATGATCAGGTCAACGTTCCGCGGATCGAGAGTCAGGGCCGATTGTGCACGCGCGACGGCGCCTGTGTCAGGGAGAGAGCGATACTCCACACCAGCGGGCGACCGGTACTGAACCGTTTGCGCGATCGCCGATGAAGCGGCGGTGAATATCGTGATGATTGTCGCAGTCAACAGCCGCATGCCAACTCCGCGAAAAGCGTGAGTCCAGAGTACACCTTGGACAACCCAACCGGTGGTGGCGATACTAATCGTATCACTGACGCAGAAGCGGAAGAACGGTTGGCGAGGACGATTCCGCTGAACGTGACCGGCGCCGAACGTACGGCGCGGATGGCACGAATGCGCTCCCGACCACCCCCAGGGCACACGCAGACCCCAGGTACTAACCTTTGGGTCGCGACTACGTCATGATCACGCGGTTCGATGCGGACCAGGCCACATATCTCTGCATCCTTTCACTCGTAAAGACCAACGGTCGCAGCGGTTGACCGCACAGGCTCAGATGAAACGTCGCTAACCAGAGGCTCCGGACTCTCCCGATCCTTCTCCCGAAGCCCCGCAGCAGGGCCGTCCGACAACGCCGTTGGGGAACAATGCGTTCTAGGGCGCATACCAAGCGCGTTCGGGCGGTCTCGACTCTGGCGCGACCAATTGAGGGCGCGTGAAGTTTTCAGGCCCCACGCAGCAATTCCATCCCACGAGGAAAAAATGCAGATGAAACGGAACGCTCTGATCCTTGGAGCCCTTTCCCTCGTCTTCGCGGCCACCACCGCGCAGGCGCAGGACAAGCCGAACTTCTCCGGCTCCTGGACGCTGGTTGTTGACCCGAACGCCCCGGCTCCGGGTCGTGGCGGCGGCGGTGGCCTCGGTCAGGCCGCGACGATCACGCAGGATGCCAAGTCGCTCACCATCACGCGCACGACGCAAAACGGTGAGGTCAAGACAGTTATCAATCTCGACGGGACAGAAAGCAAGAATATGATGATGGGCCGCGGCGGCATGCAGACCGAGCAGATCTCCAAGGCGCATTGGGATGGTACCAAGCTCGTTGTGACGACGAGCTTCACGATGGGAGAGAACGCGGTCGAGCGTAAGCAGGCTTTCCAGCTTGATGCCTCGGGCCAGCTCGTTGTCGAAACGACCTCTCCTGGCCGTGGCGGCGGTGAGCCAACGACCACTAAGCAAACCTACAAGAAGGGCTAACCGAAACGAACGAAACGCCCGGGAGGTTCGCCTCCCGGGCTTTTTGTTTTTGTTCGCGTTACAATCAGGAACATGAGAACAGCACTGCTGTTGCTGGCGACACTTGGCTTCGCGACTCCCGCTCGCGCACAGACCGCCCAAGTGGTGTTCGCCGGCGGATGTTTCTGGGGCGTGCAGTGGGTGTTCGAGCACGTCCGCGGGGTCACGTCGGTGATCTCCGGGTACAGCGGCGGCAACGTGCCCAATCCAACGTATGAACTCGTTGGCACGGGAAGCACTGGACACGCCGAGTCGGTACTCGTGACGTACGACCGGTCGGTGGTTTCATATCGGCAGTTGCTCGAGATCTTCTTCCGGGTCGCGCACGATCCAACGACGCGCGATCGACAGGGCCCCGACGTCGGCTCCGACTATCGCGCGATCGTTTTCGCGAGTGACAGCGTGCAGCTCCGCGAGGTCCACGCGTACGTCAGCGAGCTCACGGCGAAGCGTGTATTCAAGGCCCCGATTGTTACCGAGGTGCGCCTCCGGCAGCCCTTCTACAAGGCCGAGGAATACCACCAGCGTTTTGCTGCTTTGCATCCGAATGATCGGTACATCGTGATCAACGATGCCCCAAAGGTGCACCGGCTGCAGCAGCTCTTCCCCGCTCTGTTTCGCACGCCCTGACCGCCGTCAACGCGTTTAACCACAGCAATCGCGATAGGGCATTGGCTGAACGTCGGCCACGACCACCCTCTGGCTAACTCGAGCATTTTCCGCGAAATTTGTCCGGTTTTCCCGGACACAGGTTTCTATACCGTGAGTTGGATTTCTGTACATCGCGTCACGCGACTCGTCAGGCCCGCGGCCATGATGAGTATCGTCGCGTGGACTGGCACGCAGAGCACAGCCATCGCTCCACCCGCGACCGACTTCAGCCACCCGCCGGTACTGAAAAATGCGTCGTCCCAACCGGGCGTGGTGGAAGTTTCGCTGACCGCCGCGCCGGCGCGCCTAACGCTGAAGCCCGGCGTCAGCACTGATGTCTTCGTCTACAACGGGTCGTCGCCCGGTCCAACGCTGGAACTGACCGAAGGCGATCGCGTCATAATCCACTTCCAGAACAACCTGCCCGAGCCGACCACCATCCATTGGCATGGCATTCACCTGCCCGCCAGCCAGGACGGGAGCCCGTTTGATCCGGTGGCAGCCGGGGGGAATCGCGACTACACATTCACTATCCCCAGGGGGTCCGCCGGGACGTATTGGTACCATCCACACCTGCACCACAGGACCGGCTACCAGATCGCGAAGGGGCTCGTGGGCGCGATCATCGTGCGCGCGCCCGACGATCCGCTACCGAAAACCATGTCGGAGCGGTTGCTGATCCTCACCGACCAGCGATTCCGTCCCGACGGCTCAATCGACCTGCCCGAGCCGCAGTCGATGCAGCACCGCATCGACTCCGAGAACGGTCGCGAGGGAGACGTGCTGTTCGTGAATGGGCAGACCATGCCCAGGCTCCTCATCAAACCTAACGAGGTTCAGCGCTGGCGGGTGATCAACGCCTCGGCGGCGCGCGTCTACAGGCTGTCGATCCCGAAGCAGACGTTCCTGCATGTCGGCAGCGACGGCGGCCTGTTTGAAAAGCCGGTCGAAGTGAGCGAGATCGTCGTGGCGAACGCCGAACGGGTCGAGTTGCTCGTTCGGGGTTCGGGGACACCAGGCACACTGACCACGCTCCAGTCACTTCCCTACGATCGCTACATCCCCCAAACACGACCGAAGGACTGGAACAGGGCGCGGGATCTCCTCGCGATCCAGGTCACGCGCGATGCTCCTGTTGCTCCGGTGTCGATCCCGCCGACGCTGCGCCCGGTGCGGTTACTCGACACCTCACGCGTTGCCGCCAGGCGCGTGGTGACGTTCAGCCAGGGAATGATCAACAACCGTCACTTCGATATGGCCCGGGTGGATTACACCGCGAAGCTGGGGGCTACCGAGATCTGGAAAGTCGAGAACCTGGTCGGCATGGACCACCCGTTCCACATGCACGGGTTCCAGTTCCAGGTCATCGAGCGGAACGGAAAGCCGGAGCCGTTCAACAGCTGGAAGGACGTCGTGAACGTGCGCCGCCAGGAGACGGTGCGATTGGTTGTCCGATTTGACGATTTCCCCGGAAAGTGGATGTTTCATTGCCACATCCTCAATCACGAGGATCAGGGCATGATGGGCGTTCTCGAAGTCAAACGTTAGAAAGGAGATTGCGATGACACAGCGCGCAGGACTTCGCAGGATCGCTGCAATTCTGGTCGCATCGGCGTTTGTCGCCGCGTGTCAGCCCGCCGGAAGCGGCGACGCGAGTATGAGCGGCAGCGGCGGGCCGATGCTGGCGACCGCAATGGATACGATTCAGTTCGGTCGACAAACGGTGATCACCCATGTGTGCGGAGATTGCCACGGCGGCGGCGACAACCCGACGGCCCCGATGTGGCTCATTGGTTTCCGGGCTAACACAGATGACACGCTGTTCACGCTATTCAAG
>DASRPK010000046.1:0-4712 GCA_035646395.1 Gemmatimonadaceae bacterium
CTCGCGCACGGCCTTCAGCGCCGGCTCGGCGAGTGGTTTCATCTTCACGAACCACTGCTCGGACAGACGGGGCTCCACGACGGTATCGCAGCGATAGCAGCGGCGAATCGAGTGCCGGTGATTCTCGACCTTCACCAGCGCACCGGCTTCGCGCAACAACTCGACGACCTTCTCCCGCGCCGCAAATCGATCGAGCCCGCGTACCGCGTCAGGCACACGACCGGCCGCATCCATCACTTCCCGCACGAAGCCGCTCTCGTCGATCACCACCGGCATCGCCAGCTGGTGCCGCTGCCCGACGTCGAAGTCGTTCGCGTCATGGGCGGGCGTGATCTTCACCGCACCCGTGCCGAACGTCGGGTCGGAGTACTCATCGGCGACGATGGGGATCTCGACGTTCGCCAGCGGAAGCATCACCGTGCGCCCAACGAGTTCCGCATAGCGCTCGTCGTCAGGGTTCACCGCCACGGCGACGTCGGCGAGCATGGTCTCCGGCCGCGTCGTGGCCACCACGATCGTCCGTCCGTCGTCCCGAGAGTGGACCACCGTCACCGGATACGCGATGTGGTACAGCTTCCCGTCCGCATCATGATGCTCCGCTTCCTCGTCGGACAATGACGTCAGGCAGCGTGGGCACCAATGGATGACGCGATGGCCGCGATAAATCAGCCCCTTCTCGAACAGACGCACGAAAGCTTCGCGCACCGCGCGCGACAGCACCGGTGACAACGTGTACGCCGTGCGTGACCAGTCGGCCGATGCACCGATCGCCTTGAGCTGCTGGAGGATGACGCCACCCGTTTCCTCAACGAACCGCTCGGTGCGATGCACGAACTCCGTGCGTCCGACGTCGTGACGGGTCTTCCCCTCCTTCGCCAGGATCTTCTCGACCACGTTCTGCGTGGCGATGCCGGCATGGTCGGTGCCCGGGAGCCACAACGCTTCGTCGCCACACATCCGGCGCCAGCGGATGATCACGTCCTGCACGGTGTTGTTGAGCCCATGGCCCATGTGCAGCACGGCCGTCACGTTCGGTGGCGGCATAACGATGACAAATGGTTCGCGCGACCCGCCGGCCCGAACCGAACGTGATGCCTGCGCCTTGAACAGGTCCTGCGCCTGCCAGCGCGCGTACGCAGGGCCTTCTACCGACGACGGGTCGTATTGCGGGGGGATCTCGCGGGGATTTGTCATTGAATAACAAATCTAGCGAGCAGCGATCAGTGAGCAGGGAGTAGCAAGCGATCAGTGAGCAGGGATCTGCGACCAGCGACCCATGGGCTGAGTCAATGGCGCCCGCTAATCGCTTGCTACTCGCTGACCACCGATCGCGAACGCTTGCTGCTCGCTATTCGCTGGTCGCTATTCGCTGGGTTCCCGCGAGACACTAGCGGTGTCAATCGATCCACCCGTCCGGACCTCGATCCGATTCAGCACCATGCTGACACCGGGTATGCCGCGCACCAAAGCGGACGCTCGAGAAATCTCCTCGATCGCATGCACCGTGCCGGTCAACTCAACGACGCCGTCTCCAACAACCGCGATCTCGATGCTCCGGGAACTCAGCACCGGCTCTTCATGCAGCGCGTCGAGGACCTTCTCTTCCAGGCGGCGCGCGATATCCTCGGAACGACGGAGCGATTCGGAGGCGACGCCGTTATCTCGCGCGACCGCGGCGAGGTCGTCGTCAAATTCGTCCTCTTCGAGCTCGTCATCGTCGTCGTCCGCATCCTCCTCTTCGTACGAGTCTTCCTCGTACGCGTCGGACGTCGCGAACGCCTCGTCGTCAAGCTCTTCCTCGTCGACTTCCTCCAACGCGTCTTCCTCGTCATCCAGCTCTTCGTCGTCATCATCGACGTCGATCTGGAGTCGCGAACGGCGTCCCCGAGGAAGTTCTTCCGCCGCGTTCCAGAGGTCGCGCAGCGAGCCAAAACGGTCGCGCACGTCCTCGAGGAAGGCGTCCATGCTTCGATACCGGCGGCCGAGATAGAGTCCGGCCGCGGCTCCGGCGACGGCACCAGCAGCCATCAGCAGGAGGGTGGGGCGCTCTTCCTCGCGAATCGTTCGCACCTTACTTCGACGACGCATCCGTTCCCGTGGCGTAGGGTCCTGTGGTACGATAACTTGCGCATCGTGGAATTGCGATCCGATGACGGCCGAGCGGCACCAACGCGCGCTGGCCGTTTTCTTGTCTGGGCGATCCTTGTGCTCGTGCTCGTCGGTGGCGTGGCGGCGGCGCTGGTCTATGGACCGCGCCTGACGCCGCTACTCGACACGCTCCCCTGACCCCGATGACGACCGACATTTCGAATCCGGCCAACGAAACGATCACCCTCTCGCTGCCGGACGGTTCCGAACGCCACGTACCTCGTGGCACGCTCGCCCGGGACGTCGTCGCTTCCATAGGCCCGCGGCTCCTCCGCGACGCGATCGCGGTCAAGCTGGACGATACGATTCAGGACCTGATGACGCCGCTTCGCCAGCACGCGTCGTTCCGGGTCCTCACGCAGAAGGACAAGGAATCACTGGACGTGCTGCGCCACTCCGGCGCACACATCCTCGCCACCGCGGTCCGCCGCCTGCGTCCAAACGCGCACATCGGGTTCGGTCCGGCTATCGAAGACGGGTTCTATTACGACTTTGAAGTCGATAAACCATTCACGCCCGAAGATCTCGCGGCATTCGAAGAAGAAATGAACAAGGTGGCCGCTGAAAAGTTTCCCTTCGTGCGCGAAGAAGTCGATCGCGCCGAGGCGCAGCGGCGCTTCGCCGAGGATCCGCTCAAGCTGGAGAGGATCAGCGATCTCGGTGCTGATGAGGTGATCTCCACCTACACCGACGGTCCGTTCATCGACCTGTGTCGCGGCCCGCACGTGCCGGATACGTCGTACCTGAAGCATTTCAAGCTGCTGCATACCGCGGGAGCGTACTGGCGTGGTGATGAGCGTCGCCAGATGCTGCAACGCATCTACGCCACGGCGTGGTGGACGAAGGAGGATCTCGAGGGTTACCTCCACCGGATCGAGGAGGCGAAGCGGCGCGACCATCGTGTGCTAGGCAAGGCACTCGACCTCTTTTTCTTCAACCCCGTATCAGCCGGCGCCGCGTTCTGGACCGAGCGCGGGACGATCCTGTTCAATGAGGTGGTCGCCTACATCCGGGAGCGGCAGAAGGAACACTTCATCGAGGTGAAGACGCCGCTGCTCTTCGGCAAGATGTTGTGGGAGCAGTCGGGGCACTGGGGGAAGTACCGCGAGAACATGTTCCTCGTGCACAACAACGAGACCGGCGAGCAGGACATGTCGCTCAAGCCGATGAACTGCCCCTCGCACTACATCCTCTACCTGGCGAAGAAGCACTCGTATCGCGAATTGCCGCGGCGACTGGTGACCTTTGACGTGCTGCACCGCAACGAGGTGACGGGCGCGCTCTCAGGCCTGACGCGAGTCCGGCAGTTCTCGCAGGACGATTGTCACGTCTTCCTGACCGAAGACCAGATTGCCGAGGAGGTGCGCTTCCTCATGGAGTTCATCCTCGGCTACTACGAGTCGTTCGGGCTCAAGGCCACGCTCAGGTTCGCGACCCGGCCGCCGGTGCGGATCGGATCCGATGAACAATGGGATCGCGCCGAGTCCCGGCTGCGTGCCGCGCTTGAAGCGACCGGTCAGGAGTACGAGTTGAAGCCGGGCGACGGCGCGTTTTATGGTCCGAAGATCGACTTCGACGTCACCGATTCTCTGGGCCGCGCCTGGCAGCTCGGCACGATTCAGCTCGATTACGAGGCACCGGAGCGTTTCGACCTGCAATACGTCGGTGAGGACAACACGATGCATCGTCCGGTGGTCATCCACCGAGCGGTAAGTGGCTCCCTCGAACGCTTCATCGCCATCCTCGTTGAACATTTCGCCGGCGCGTTCCCAGTTTGGCTCGCGCCGGAACAGGTGCGGGTGCTGCCGATCTCGGATGACCTGGCGCCCCAGGCGTCAGAAGCCGTGGCGAAGATGAAGGCGGCCGGCATCCGCGCCGCGATCGATACGCATGACACCCTGAACTACCGCATCCGTGAAGCAGAAATGATGAAGGTCCCGTATATGGCAGTTGTCGGAAGGCGCGAAGCAGAAGCGGGAACACTGGCTGTTCGCACGCGCGGGGCGGGGAAGAAGCAGGATATCGTGCCTGTGGCGGAGTTCATTGAACGAGTCCGTTCTGAAATTGCGTCGAGAGCTTTGGTTCCTTAAAGCCGGGTAAACGGGTAAACGGGTAAACGGGTAAACAAGGCAGCGTCTTGTCGCGCCTCCGTCTACCGGTCCACCCGTTTACCCGTGTACCCGCTTACCCGAAGTCGCAACCTCATAGGCCAGGTCGGCTGTCCAACCCGTTGCGTTCAACCGAGAAGTGACAATGAGACGGATTCTGTTGTTGTTGCCGACGCTCACAGCCTGCACTGCACCACTAAAACTCGCCAAGGACGACTCACCGGTCGTTCTTTCGCGCCACCTCATTACGGCGCAGGATCCCACCGTGAGAGGGGCACATCCGGTGCGCCGCCTCTTCTACGGAAGCGGCACTGACAAGAACCGAGTGGAGTACCGCGACTCAGTCACGATCAAGACCGCATCGGTCGACGGAAGCAAGCTCGCCGACGTTCCCGGCCAGGCTGGCAAGGATCGCACGAAATACTGGGGCTTCGGCTTCAACAAGATGCCGGTGAA
>DASRPK010000047.1:0-3215 GCA_035646395.1 Gemmatimonadaceae bacterium
GCGCTGGTTGCGATGGACATGCCCGGTCCGGGCACGGTGTTCCTGAGCCAGAACTGGAAGTTCACCGCTCCTGTCTTCATCGGCGATACGATCACAGCCGAGGCCGAGGTCCTGAGCGTGCACGCGACGAAACCGGTGTGCCAGTTGCGTATCGTCATCCGGCGCGATGGCGGCGAGGTAGTGCTCGAAGGCGAGGCCTGGTGTTACACCTTTGCGCCGGCGTGACGCCAGGCTGCCGCACGAACCATCTCGCATAACGCTCGACGCACCCACGCGGGGGCACGATTCACGGCATCGGGGTTGGACCTTGGGTCATTTACGTCCAACGTGCTTCATGCGAATTCGATTCCTGTCCGTTTCAGCCGCGCTCCTGTCGTCGGCCGTTCCTGCGCTGTCGCAATTGACTGTGCCGCCGCTCCGGGCACACCATAGCCTGGTCTACGACGAGGCGAACAAGCGAGTCATGCTCTGGGGTGGGAGCACTCCGCTCGAAGGCGGGCGATCCTTCGCCTTCTTCAATGACTTCTGGGGATTCGACGGATCACGATGGCAAGCCATCAGCGAGTCGGGCGAGAAGCGGTCCGGCGTGCGGCTGGTCTACGACTCGAAGCGGAGTCGAATCGTCTCCTTCGGTGGTTACAACGGGATGTCGCTTCCCGATTTCCGCACCTTCGACGGAAAGGACTGGCTCACCATCAGCCAGCACCCCGAGACCGGTGCCGCCGAGCCGGGCTTCGTGTTCGACAGCCAACGGGACCGGTTCGTCATGTTCGGTGGATCGGCCGGACGCGGGACGGCGTTAGGCGAGACGTGGGAATTCGACAACACACGCTGGCACAAGGTGGCGGTTCCGGGACCGTCACCACGTCAGGCGCACGTCATGGTGTACGACGAGAAACGCGGGCGCACGGTGCTGTTCGGGGGCATGGGATCAGGGTCCCCGGGCCAGCCCCCTCCGACGTCAGGCGATACGTGGGAGTATGATGGCAGTTTCTGGGTGCAGAAGCAGGTGACGGGCCCAAGCCCGCGCCACAGCGCCGGCGCGGCCTACGACTCCAAGCGGGGCCTGTTGATTCTCTTTGGCGGCGCGGGCGCCGACGGTTTCGTGGGAGACACGTGGTCGTGGGACGGCACCACCTGGAAGAAGCTCGCCGACACGGGGCCCGAGCCCCGTGCCATGGGCTACCTGGCTTACGACAGTAACCGTGATCGCGTTGTTCTCTTCGGCGGACGCAAAGGCTGGCCCGACGGCGATCTCAACGACACCTGGGAATGGGACGGTACATCATGGAAGAAGATTCAATGACGAGGGATCCTCAGCGGTTCCGAATCGCAGCCTACGCATGCTTGCTATGGGTCGCCTTCCAGACGGTGATGATGCTGTCCTCAAGGCAACCTCACAATCGGAGTTATCAGGCGCAGCGATTCGCCAGAAAGTCGTCGCTCTCGCGCTGATTCGCGCCCGTTCAGTTCCGGAGTCGTGCCAGGGCCGCCGAAAGCACGGGATCACGTCCGGATGATACCTCGCTTTGAGTCCACGGAACAAAGACATCGGGTGGAATGCCGTTCCATTCGATTACCCGACGATCCGCAGTCCATTCGATCCAGCGCGGCACGGAGTATTGCCAGGCACCAAGCCTGTGTTGGGCGGGGTTTCCTGACGAGCCGCCCGTAGTGTCGCCGAGTATCGTAACCGACGGCAACTCGCGCATGGCAGAGACGAACGTTTCGTTGCTCGAATACGAGCCTCGGCCGGCGAGCACGATGACGGGCTTCAGGAACTGGAACGTGCCGCGCGGCGACACCCGGCGCGTGATCTGGTCACCGAAATCATCATGATCCGGCCCGTTCCGGAACTGGATGTAGCCAATCGTTGTTTGGCTCGCGGCAAAACGCCCGGCCAGCGCCAGTGCCAGCTGGTCCAGTCCGCCAGCGTTAGGCCGCACATCGATGATCATGCCGGGTGCGTCACGGTAGCGATCTACGACCGCATCGAGATCGGCAATGGTGAAATGGCTTTCGCTCCAGCTCTTGATGAACACATAGCCCAGGCCAAGCATGGTGCAGTGACCGAGCTCGGGCTTCGCGTACACGAGGTCACACGTGTCTGTCAGCCGCGTCCATACAAATGCGTCCCAGTTCACGCCGGCATTCGACGCGTACGTCAAGTCAACGCGCCCATCCGGGCGGACGAACCAGGCGTGGAGGTCGCGAAGTGGTGCGACCATTTGCTTCAGGATCGGAATCAGCTCGGTCTCTGATGCAGCCGCGATAGCGTTCGGTCGATAGACGCTCCGCAGTGAATCCCAGTTAATGCGCTTGTACGCGAAGTAACTGTAGTCGCGATCGTACGTCGCCCAGAAGGCATCGAACATTCCAACCGGCGTCGATGGGGCCGTGGGCGCATCACGACAGGCGGCAATCGTCAGTGCAAGAGCCAGCGAACGACAACTCGTGCTCATGGATCGCACGAAGAATTCATGAACACCAATTGAAAAACGATCACGCGAATCGCGCGGATTTCAGAACGCGTTCTTTCTATGTTCGGTTTTCTTCCTTTCCTGTTTTGATCAGCAGATTCGTGTAATTCGCTTGATCGCGTTTCCATGGTTTTCACATCTCGTTACGAGCCCTCGGGCGAACGCGCGAGAAACCTATGTTCTGACCAACTTCCGATACTTGATGCGGTGCGGCTGATCGGCATCCGGACCCTTCCGCCGTTTCAGGTCCTCGATGTAGCCCTGGTAGTTCCCTTCGTACCACACCGTTTCGCTGTCGCCTTCGAACGCGAGGATGTGCGTGGCGACGCGATCGAGGAACCAGCGGTCGTGCGAGATGATCACCGCGCAGCCGGCGAAGTCGAGCAGCGCAACCTCGAGCGCCCGCAGCGTATCGACATCGAGATCATTTGTCGGCTCGTCGAGCAGCAGCAGGTTACCGCCCGTCATCACCGTCTTGGCGAGATGCAGCCGGTTGCGCTCACCACCCGACAGATTGGCGACAAGCTTCTGCTGATCCGCTCCTCGAAAACCGAAGCCAGACACATACGCGCGGGAGTTGATCTCTTTCTTCCCGACCGGAATCGAATCCCGGCCGCCCGAGATTTCATCCCACACCGTGCGCTTCCCATCCAGCGTGCGCGTCTGGTCGGCGTACGCGATCACGACCGTCTCGCCGATGTGCAGTGCGCCGGAGTCAGGCCGTTCCGATCCATT
>DASRPK010000048.1:0-3426 GCA_035646395.1 Gemmatimonadaceae bacterium
GAGGCGCATCGCCTCTTCGATCGGCATCCGCACTGCACCGGTCTCCTTGTTCACCCAGCCGTACTGTTGAAGCACCGCCTCTTCGCGTACCCGGAAGTCATGGAACTCGTTCTCGGGAAACTGCTGCAGCGTTGGAGCGGCCGGAAGACGATGCTCCTGGCCGGCCAGCGGGAACTCCACGGCCGTCTCCTCACTCTGTTTGACGAACACCACAAAGAGAAGCCCGAGGCCGATATGAATGACGATCGCGGAAATCGCCAGCCACATGCCGAACTTGACGATGATCCCGACGTTGGTGTCGGTATGCTCGTGGCCGCTGCCCGGCGGCGTGACCAGGTACTCGTCTTCCGCGGAGGCATGCCCGCCTCCGCCCTCGACCACAGGCTGGTGCTTGGCATGGGCCATCAGTGATGACCTCCGGCATTCGCCAGCGATTCCCGCAGATACGGATCGCCGGTCGCGAGCATCGGCCGTTTCTTCAGCTCGGTCAGGAACATCCAGAACCATAGGCCGCCGATCGCCACCGGCGCCGCCAGGTCGAGCCAATGCACGAAGAAGTGGCTGACCGCCTCCCCTTCGACGAGATGCAGGTTCTGCCCCGTCGATGCGAACTCCGGCGACACCATCATGAAGAGATCGGCGTAGCGGGCAAACAGCAACCATGCCGCGATGATCACCAGCCGACGCGGCGTGCGCTTGGTCTTGCGCGACAGCAGCAGCAGCCACGGCACGGCAAAGTGAAAGGCAATCAGGAACAGCGCCAGGAACTGCCAGCCATGGCTGGTCCGCGCCACCATGTACGGGATTTCTTCAATGAGATTCGCGGCGTAGGTGAGCAGGAATTGCGAGAAGTTGAAATAGGCCCACAACATGACGAACGCGAACATCAGCTTCCCGAGATCGTGGAAGTGGTTCGGTGTGAACAGGCTGTTCAGCGGCTCGCGCTTGATCAGGATCGTGCAGATGACGATCGTGAAGGCGAGCGCGGCAAGGCCTTGCCCGCCCATCATCAGGAAGCCGAACAGCGTCGAGTACCAGTGGGGGTTGATCGACATGATCCAGTCGATGCCCGCAAACGTGACGGTCAGTGCGTAGAGGACGATCCCGGCGCCGCTGACGCGCTGAATCGTCGGATTGACGCTGACCTCGCCGGTATCCTGGCGCGCCGACAGCCTGTTCAGCACGATCGACAAGCCGCTCCAGATCGCGAAATACAGCACCGCCCGCCCGATGAAGAACCCGGTGTTCAGGTAGAGCGACTTGTGCCGCAGGATTTCGTCCGCCTGCACGTGCTCCGGATGCGTCCAGACGTACAGGCTCGTCATCCCCAGAATGACCGGAACGAACAGCACGAACATGAACGGAACCGTGCGACTGGACGCCTCGAAGACCCGGCGGAAAACACCCCAGGTCCCGCCGGACAGGTGCTGAATCATCATCAGCGCCATCGATCCGAGCGAGATGCCCAGGAACAAGAGGTACGCGATCAGCCACGACCGGAAGAAATGGTCGCGATCGATGAAGAATCCGATCCCGCACACGACCAGCCCGGCGACGCCCACCATGAGCGCGCGCGTACGGCGGGCGTCGATCTCCGCGACGGGCGGGGTATAGGTCATCTCCACGCTACCGGTTCTCCTGCGTCGCGGTGTCTGCCGGCGGCGGTGGCGGCGCGGGGGTCACGGGACCCCGATCGAGCTCCTCACGGCGATCCGCGGGCACGTCGTTTACCGTGCCGCGGCGGCTCACCTGCAGCGCGCGGATGTAGGCGGCGATTGCCCATCGATCCGCCACCGGCACCTGCGCGGCATAGTCCTGCATCGCCCCGAAGCCGTTCGTCATGACGTCGAAGAGGTATCCAACGGGCGCATCCACGAGGCGCTCTTCGTAGTACGAAGGCGGCCGCCTGAATCCGCGCTGCACGATCATGCCGGCGCCGTCACCTGTGCGGCCATGGCACGGCGAGCAGAAGACGTCGAAACGCTCCCGTCCGCGCGCCATCGTGTCGGCCGTCACCGGCATCGGGAACTCCGCCACCAGCTGACCGGCGACTTTGCCGGTGTAGAGATGCTCGTCCTCGCGCAGCTGGCCCCGCGCCACGGTATTCGCCACGAGCATGCGCGACGATCCACCGTCGGTAAAAAACGTGCTGGCCTCGAGCGGTTCGTAGCGGGGCGCATCGTGCATGTCCTGACGGCACGCGGCGAGCACGCCGCTGAGCATGACGACGGCAATCGCTGACTTACGGCGCAACTTCGGATACTCCAACCGGATTCAGCCCCTCGAGGAAGTGCCGCGTGCCGCTGCGGTCGAACCTGGGGTCGGTCGCCTCGATGCAGAGGAAGAACCGATCGCTCGAGGCGCGCGCGAACTCGGGAACGTTGAAAACGGGGTGATACGGCTGCGGCAGCCTGTTGAGCGCCCACATGCCGATGAACGCCGTCAGCGCCGCGCCGAGCACGGTGGTTTCGAACGTCACCGGTATGAACTGCGGCCAGCTGTGAAACGGACGGGCGCCCACGTTCATCGGATACGCCATCGTCGATGACCAGTACTGCAGGCTGTATCCACCGATTCCACCGAGCAGCCCGCCGAGAAACACCAGCATCGGCAGACGCGTCCGCTTCAGCCCAAGCGCCTCCTCCAGCTCTTCGATCGGAATCGGTGTGTACGCGTCCATGTTCCGAAACCCGGCCAGCCGCGCCTTCTCGGCGGCCGCGACGAGGGCCGTCGGGCGGTCGAACTCGGCCATCAGGCCGTGAATCGATGGTTCCGGTGTCTGCTGGGCCATCACACCATCCCCGGTCGCTGGAGTTCGTGCGTCTCCTCCTCGACGAGGGTGCGCATTTCAAAGATGGCGATCGCCGGCAGGAAGCGGACGAAGAGGAAGAAGAGCGCGAGGAACAGTCCGATTGTTCCGGCGAGCATGCCGAAGTCCCACCGCGTCGGTTCGTACATGTCCCACGACGAGGGCAGGAAGTCGCGGTGCAGGCTCGTGACGATAATGATGAACCGTTCGAGCCACATGCCGACATTGACGAAGAGCGACAGCACGAAGAGCAGCTCCATGTTGTCGCGAACCTTGCGGAACCAGAACAGCTGGATCATCACGGCGTTGATCGCAATCAGCGACCAGTAGAACGACGCGTACGGTCCGGTCATCCGGTTGTACATCATGTAGGACTCGTAGGGGTTGCCGGCGAACCACGCGAAGAACGCCTCATTCAGGTAGCCGTAGGCCACAATCATCCCCGTCGCCAGCATGACCTTCGTCATGTTGTGGATATGGCGCATGGTGATGAAGTCTTCGAGGTGGTAGAACTTCCGCAGCGGGATCGCCAGCGTCATCACCATCGCGAAGCCCGAGTAGATGGCGCCGGCGACGAAGTAGGGCGGGAAGATAGTGGCGTGCCACCCCGGCAGCAC
>DASRPK010000049.1:0-19158 GCA_035646395.1 Gemmatimonadaceae bacterium
GCTGTCGCCGAGAACTGGACGCCATCGCCGGCGTTGCTCCCCGTCCAGCGTCCAAGCCCGAACGAATCGCCGATGCCGACCGAGGTGATGTCGAGTTCAGCGTCCGTCAGGTCGTCGCCTGACTCGTGGCGGAGGTAACTCGCGAAGGACCTGATCGCCTTCGGATCGGCCACGAGCGGGCAGAAAACATCACCACGTGGGAGTGGGATGTAGCCCCGCTCGCCCGCGGGACTACCGACGCCGCATCGTGCGGGAGCGGATTGCGCGTGCGCGGTGCTCGTCGACAACACCGTTAGGCATGCCAGAAGGACAACGGACCGGATCATATGCGTTTTGTGAGGGCATCGGTTCATACACCGCTGTGACAACGCGAGTCAACCAACCAGCGGGCGCGACCATTATCGACGATCATGGACAGGGCACAAAGCGAGATATGAAAACCAATGACCTTCTATTGGACGGATTACGCAAATGACACTGATCAAAATGGTTGGGCGCTTTTTCCGTAATTCGCGAGATCCGTTTCATCGTTTTTCAAAGGTTTTCATGAATCTCTCGTGCCGTCGAGAGCGCACAGAACAGAATCAGTTGAATGCGCTCAAACCGGTAATCGCCTGGCCCAGCACCAGGGAATGGACGTCGTGCGTCCCCTCGTACGTGTACACGCTCTCCAGGTTCGCCATGTGACGCATGGAAGCGTATTCGGCCAGGACCCCAACCGCGCCTAACAAGCGTCGCGCCTCGCGCGCCACGTCGGTGGCCATGGAGACATTGCTGCGCTTGGCGAGTGACACCTGCTGCGGCGTCATCGTCCCGGCGTCCTTCATGCGGCCGAGGTGGAGCGAAAGCAGCTGGCCCTGGACGATCCCTGTGAGCATTTCCGCGAGTCGCTGCTGCTGGATCTGGAATCCACCGATCGGCCGGTCAAACATCACGCGGTTCTTCGCGTAGCTGGCGGCTTCCTCGAAACAGGCCATCGCCGCGCCCACCGCCCCCCACGAAATGCCGAACCGCGCCTGCGTCAGGCACATCAGTGGCGACTTCAGCCCACCGGAGCCGGGCAGGATCGCGTCAGCGGGTAGATGCACGTCGCTGAATACCAGTTCACTCGTGTCCGACGCCCGCAGCGAGAGTTTCCCTTTCTGGTCCCGCGCGGTGAAGCCCTTCGAATCGGTGGGTACGAGGAACCCGCGAATGGAACTCGCGTCGGGATCGTCGTTGGTCTTCGCCCAGACCACCGCGACTTTCGCCGTCGAGCCATTGGTGATCCACATCTTGGCGCCGTTCAGCATCCACGTGCCATCGCCCTGGTGCCGGGCCATGGTGATCATGCCAGCGGGATTCGAACCGAAGTCCGGTTCGGTCAACCCGAAACAGCCGATCGCCTCTCCCCTCGCCATCTTCGGAAGCCAGGCGCGCTTCTGGTCCTCGCTGCCGAACGCGAAGATGGGATACATAACGAGTGCGCCTTGGACCGACGCGAACGACCGGACGCCGCTGTCTCCCCGCTCGAGCTCCTGCATGATCAGGCCGTACGAGACATTGTTCAGGCCCGCGCAGCCGTATTCTTCGGGGAGGTTCGCGCCGAAGACGCCCAGCTCCGCCATCTCGGGAATGAGCTCTTTGGGGAACCGGCCCTCGACGTAACAGTCGCCGATGATCGGGAGCACTCGTTCATCCACCCAGCGGCGAATGGTGTCCCGGATGGCGCGCTCCTCTTCGGTCAGCGCGCTATCGATGTTGAAGAAGTCTCGTGGAGACGACATGACGTTCCGGTTCAGGTAGGGGGAAGCCCACGCGACAATGTCGCATGGCCGCCGCTCCACGGCGAGAAGCGGCGGGCAGCCAGTGATGCCAGCCAGGCCGCAGAGGCGGCGAGGATAGCGGGGTACAGCAGCGTCACGATCAGGAGCAGCCACGACGGAACCCCCATCGCGCCGCCTAACGTCCTGCTCACTCCGGCGATGTTGTCGCCTCGGAGCGTGGCGGCAAGCAGCACGCCGCCCCAGGCGATCACACCGGCCAGTGCCGCCCGGCGTGCGGCCATCGGAACCGTGACACCCATCGCCAGCCCAACGAGGACGGGCGCGAGCGTAGGAAACCCGAGCCAGGTGCCGAGCAGTATGCCGGTCACTCCAAGCAGGATGCCGATCATTGGCGCGAAACCTTCGGCGGCATCAGTCGCACGCGCAAAGTGGCCGCGAGTCCGTTCGTGTCGCGTGGTGCGAACAACGTATCGAGCCGGCCCTCACGCCAGAGCGGAATGCGATCCTTGTAGCGCGCGCTCGCTGGATTTCCACTCTGTCCGCCCGGGTACGTGCCCCACGCGCGCACCGAGTCGCCCAGCTCGACCACCATGCGCCAACTCGGTCCGTGACCACCAACTGACGACGGGTTCAACGTCGCCGGGCCACCCTGGACCGCGATACGCTCTTCCGAAAACGCCGGAATCCCCAGCAGGTGCATGATGCGGGTCGCGCCGACGGTTCCCCAGCGCCAGCCACCCGCTGATCGCGCGCCATACCGCCTGACGAGTGAGTCGTGCGCGGCCACCAGCGCCGCCGAAAGAATTGCGTCGCGATCCTCGACGATGTCGGTCGTGCGACGGTCATCCCACCAGACGCTCGCGCTGTCGTGCATCAGGCCAAGCAGCGTTGCGCTGCTGGGCGTCGCGACTCGCCGGCCGCTTTCAGCGAGAAGCTCGTCCCAGGTCCGGGACGTCACCTGTCGCATCGCAGCCTCGAACAGCACCGCGTGCTCATCGTCAGGCACATAACGCCGGTCCCAGACGGTCAGCTGCGCCATCGCCGAGTCGAGCGTCGCTGAGGCCTGGCCTCGGCGCTTCACTACCGTCGCCGCATTGAGGAACCAAGGCACGAACGCGTTGGCGCGCTCACTGCCGGGATCTGTCTGCCAGCGGACCATCGTTTCCGGCGTCACCGCCGAGTCGGCGCGCAACAGCCGATTGATGCGGAGCGCCCGCCACGGGTCGAAATCGGTATCGATCCCGAGATACGCGTTCTCCTTCGGATCGAGCGGTTCCTGGTTCGCGGACGCCAGGAACCCCTGCGGCGGATTGAACGCCTGCGGATACCGGTCGAGCGGCCAGTACCCTTCCCAGTCGTTTGCGCTGCGTGTCCCATCCTGAATCGCGGAACCGACCGTCCAGACCGGACGGATGGGAAAATGTCCCGTGGACCGGATGGCAATGCTTCCCTGGGTGTCGGCGACGATCATGTTCTGCGCCGGTGCGCCAAAACCCACCGCCATGCTGTCGAGGAATTCCCGCGCGTTGCTGGCGCGGGCCGCGTCGAGGAACACGGTCTGGCTCAGCTCGGGCTGCAGAACCGTCCACCGCATCGAGAGCCAGCGTCCGTTGCCATCGCGCGACAGCGGCCCGCGATGCGTAAACCGAAGCGTGTCGACTCCTACGGTCTCGCCACGCTTGCCGAGGTAGTTCTCGGTTCGCACGCGCAACTCGCGCCACTCGCCGTCCACCAGGTAGCGGCGCGGATTCGAGTCGTTATCAACGCTTTCAGCGTACAGGTCAAGCACGTCAGCGCCGGTGTTGGTAAACGACCACGCCACGTTTCGCGTGAACCCGATCACCACCGCTGGCGCACCTGGAATCGTGACGCCGTACACGTCGAGCACACCCGGAACGACCAGGTGCACCTCGTACCACAGGCTCGGCAGCGACATGTCGAGATGGGGATCGCCGGCAAGCAACGCCTTTCCCGCCGCCGTGCGACCAGGAGCCACCGCCCAGTTGTTGCTGGCAAAGCTGCGGCGCACGCCATCGTCATCCGCCGGCGGGTCCGGCAGCATTCCGGCGACGACCCTGGCGGTCCCATTCGGAGACCCGGGCGGCGGCAGCCGCGTGAACTCGAAGCGCGGCGCCGTCTGCCCGTTAGGCTGGATCGGCTCGACGATGGGTGTGTGGACGGGGAACAGCGCCGTGGCGGCCGAATCCCCCACCAGCGCGGCGACCTCGACGCGCGTGCGTTCGGTCGAGCTCCCGAAGGCGAGCGTCCACCCCATCCGGGCGAAGAGGTGCATCGTGTTGATCGCGGACCAGCGCGCCGGCCGCACGCCTAACAAACGGTATTCCAGCGGCCACTCGCTCGGCCGCATGCGGTCGATCCACGCGTTCACCCCGTCCGCATAGGCATCCAGGATCAGGCGCTGCCGCGACTCGGTGTTGAGTGCCTTGTCCTGTTCCTCGGCGGACGCCGGGAGACCAAGCCGCCGCATTTCCTGGTCGGAGGGGAGCGCGATCGTCCCAGCCCACTCGGTGAGGCGGCCCGAGGCCGCGCGCCACTGTGCTTCCATCTGGAACAGACGGTCGCGCGCCACCACCCAGCCTAACGCGCGTATCGCATCGGCTTCAGTCGAGGCAAAGATGTGCGGTACATCCCGGCGATCGTACCACACGTCGACCGGCGCGCTGAGGCTGGGAATCCGGATCTCGAGGCGGTCGTTCCGGTCATCGCGCGCCGCACCCCACGCTCCGTTGACCGGGTCGAGCAACTGGCCCAGCGGCGGCACTGGACCAATTCCACGCACGCCCGGCCAGGCGAGCGCGAGCCCGAGGAGGGCGGCGACGGTCAGCAGCGTGTTGCGCATGACGGAAAATACAGGCTGGGCAGCGTCACTTCAGTGACGCGGGAAGTCGCGCACCGGGCCACCCTGGAGCGTGGCGTCCGCGGACGACCAGATGAGGGTGTGAACACTTATTTGAGCGGGAGAAATCGTGACGACATTGACCGACGATGGCCGACGGCCACGTGACCGGTTGGAGACGGTTCCGGCGGTCGAAATCACCGTGCCGCGCTTCGTGTGTTCGACATAATGGATTGCTTCCTGGTGGTCGTGCCCGCACAGGACGACGTCGACGCCAATGTTGGCAAAGGCTCCCAGAATTTTCGGAGTGTTCTTCAATCCGTGTCGCTGTGACAGCTCCCCTCGCACCGGGTTGTGGTGCATAACGATTACGCGGGCGTCCCCCGTCGGCGACGCCTCGAATTCGGCGGCGGCGCGTTCGATCTGGCTGCGGCGCAGGTCGCCGATGATCGAGATGTCACGCATCCGCCACGTCAGCGTTCGGGGGCTCACACCTTGCGCCGTGTTCAGTCCGACCAGCGTTGCACCAGGTACGCGGAGGACCGGTTCGAGCTCGTGGCTCACGTAGCTTAGATACGGTTCATAGATCGTTTTCGATCCGCGAACCATCATTGGCGATCGCCACCACGCAACATCGTGGTTGCCGGGGACGACGATCACCTGGCTCACCTTCGCGGCGTCACGCAGGAAGACTCGCGCGCGCTGGAACTCGCCGGCGCGTGCCCGCTGGGACAGGTCACCACTCACCGCCACGACGTCGTACGCGTCGTTGACGATGTGCGCCTCGATCGACTCGATCATTGCCGAGTCGACTGGCCGTCCGAAGTGCAGATCGGAAACGTGCAGGATGCGGACCGCGTTCATCGCCAACCCCATGCCCCATGCCCCACGCCCCAGGCCCCCGTTCTCACGCCAGGTGCTGGGCTACGGCGTCCGTGAACTCCTTCGTGGTCGCCGATCCGCCCAGGTCACGCGTCCGCACCTTGCCATCCCGGATGATCGATTCAACCGCGCGACGGATCCGGTCGGCGCGGAATCGATCCCCGATATGGTCGAGCATCAGACAAGCGGCGAGCACCAGCGCCGATGGGTTGGCCACCCCTTTGCCCGCGATGTCCGGCGCGGTCCCGTGCACCGCTTCGAAGATCGCTGCGTCACGCCCGATGTTCGCCGCCGGGGCCAGCCCCAATCCCCCGACGAGCCCCGACACGAGATCAGAAAGGATGTCGCCGAACATGTTGGTGGTGACGATGACGTCGAACCGGTTCGGATTGATCACGAGCTCCATGGCGGCGGCATCCACGATGCGTTCGTCGAACGCGATTTTCGCCTCGTATTCCTTCGCGACCTTCTGGCCCACTGACCGGAAGAGTCCCTGCGAGTTCTTGAGGATGTTCGCCTTGTGGACGAGCGTGACCTTCTTGCGGCTATGGCGCACCGCGTACTCGAACGCGTAACGGACGACGCGTTCTGAACCGACTCGGGTGATGAGGGCGATGGATTCGGCCGCGGCTTGCGGGTCATCGCCAATGCGGATGTTGTGCTCGAGCCCAGCGTACAGGTCCTCGGTGTTCTCGCGGATCAGCACGATGTCGACGCCATCGTACCGGCCGCCGGGCACGAGGTCGCGCGTCGGACGCACGTTGGCGTAGAGATCGAACGTCTGGCGGAGCGCCACGTTCACCGACCGATACCCTTCCCCGATCGGTGTTTCCAGCGGGCCCTTGAGTGCGAGGCGCGTCCGCTTGATCGAGTCGAGCGTCTCGTCAGGCATCGGCGTGCCCTTCTCCTCCACGCCGGCCGCGCCCGCAACCTGGGTGTCCCAGTCGAAGGTGGCGCCGGCGGCGTCGAGGATGGCGAGGGTGGCGTCGGTGATATCCGGACCAATCCCGTCGCCGGGAATGAGCGTGCAGGGAGTTGCCATGTGTGCGTCAGGGAACAACGAGGTCGGCAAACCGGCGCGCGAGGGCTGCGCCGATCTCCGGAGTGTACTCGGGCGCGTCGGTTCCGCCGATGTCGCCGATGAAGACGAGACGCGAACCGCGGACATCGAGGACGGCCATGCGGATCACGGCACGCCCGGTCCCCGACGTGTTTCCAGGCTCGAACCGCACCTCGACGGGGATCAGTGCATAACGAGCGTCGTGAAACCCGGAGAGCGTGCGCAGTTGTGAGGCGACCGGCTCCGGAATGTTCTCATCGCGCTGTCGCTCCAGGAAGCGGACCGCGTCAGCAGCGCGAATATCGGCCGGATTCGTGGCATACGTCGGATTCCGGCGCGCGGTGCGGGCGAGATCGCTGGCGAGCACCCACGAACTCAGCCCCTTTCCTTTCACCGCGGTCTCGAGCGCCGAATCCACGGAGGCGAGAAAAACACGCCGCTCCCCGACCTTCGCCGCCCATCCCAGGGCGTCACCTGTCCGAACGCCCTGCACCGGCAGGACGATCAGTCTCATCGAGGCGAAGGAGTTGAGCGGCGCCTCGGCGGGCGGCGCGGCCTGCGGCGCGCTCCGCCCACCGCCTCCACACCCGAACATCAACGCTGCCGCTACGAAAACCAATCGATTCACGAGTCTCCCGGGAAGAGGCGAAAGCTAAACTCTCCCGGTGCACGGGTGAACTGGAAAAGCATGAGCGTACTGGACTTATGAACACAAATCAGAGGGTCAGACACCTAACTCCTGGGGGTCAGACACCTAACTTCTGGGGGTCAGACACCTAACTGGCTAACGTAACTTCTGGGGGTCAGGCACCTAACTGGCTCCTAACTGGCTAACGAATCACGGCCGTGGTGTCGCCGGGCAGCATCAGCATCCGGTGCACACGAACCGGCGCGATCCCGTTCGACATCACGCGTTCGTGGAATGCGCGCAGGTTGAACTCCGGTCCCATCTTCGCCCGGTAGTCCTCGCGCAATGTCAGGATGCCGCGTTTCCCGAGGAAGTAGCCGCCATAAGTCGGATCGTAAACCGCGCGTTCAGCCTCGCGCTTTGCCGCCGGTGTCGCGACGTACGCCTGCTCCTCGAAACAGCGCTGGGCATCCTCCAGCGACCATTGCTTCGTGTGCACACGGATTCCGGAGAGCAATCGGCAGATCCTCGTTAGGGCGTCACTGAGCTGCGCCAGCCGGTAGCGCGGATCGTTGTTCGCGAACCCCTCATCCAGCACCATCTGTTCGGCGTAGTGCGCCCAGCCATCCTGGCCTGACGACGGCTGGGGAAACGGGTTCAATCCGATCCAGATCCTTCTGACTTTTCCGGGAGTCCGTCTCATATAGATGGAATGCAGCCAGTGCCCAGGCATCGCCTCATGCGCCGACGTGTTCTCGAGTGACGCGTAGTTGTACCGCTCGAGCCAGGCATCTGCTTCGGACTTCGGCATGCCGAGCGGTGGCTCGGTGATGCGGTAGACGCTCCTGACCGGCGTCTTTTCCATCGGCGGTGACGCATGCATCGACGCGAAGCCGAGTGAAAACGGCAGCGCCGGCTCGACGATCACGCGCTCGTCAGGCGGCAGCGCCGCGATGCCCTTCCGCTCCACGAATGCCGACAACGAATCAACGATGACGCGCGTTGCGGCCACCACACCACCGGGCAGCGGATGGTTCCGTCGTACCTCACGCCAGACCTCGAGTGGATTGCGTCCGGGCGCAAGCCGCGCAGCGGCGGCGCGAAACTCCTCCTGAGCGGTGCGCAGTTCCCGCTCGCCAATCGCCAGCATCGTGTCGAGCGGCGTATCGATCATATCCTCCGCGAGGTACCGGCGCACAACATTTTCGCCACCGATAGCGATTTCGCCTGTCGCTCTTGGAATCACGTCGCGCTCGAGCCACGACACGTAGTCCGTGATGAGCGGGATGGCGACATCCGCCGCGCGTCGGAGCGAATCACGCAGCGTGGCATTTGACTCAGAGGCAAAGGCGACATGGAGATCCTTGCCGAGCATTTCAATCGCGCCGCGCATCATGGCTGCGCCCCGTTCGGCCAGCAGTCGCGGGGGATTGTTCAGGTTCGCGCGAGCAGCATCCAGCAGCCCAGGCACCTGACCGAGCTTGCTGATGATCCGGCGCATGCGCACCGGCGCCGGATCGCTCTCCATCGCCATCAGGTTGTGCACGCCATCGGAGAGCGCCGACGCGTACAGCATCGGGTTCCGCTTCCAGTTCTGCAGCGTCTCCTGCTCGAGCAGCCAGCCGTCGATGACGCCGAGGAGGATGAGCCGGTCGACACGCTCGTCCGCCGTCAGCGCCGTGGTGTCGAAGTCAGCCAGCGTTTCTGCATCGCGCTCGAGCGCAGCGATTTCCTCGGCGATCGCCGGGGCCGAAAAATCGTCCAGACGGTCGTCGTGCTGGTGCAGCCCGTTGCCGGCCGCAATCGACGGGTGCCGACGCGCGAAGTCATCGAGGTAGCGATCGACATAGTCGGCGAAGGTTGGTGCGACCTCCCGCTGACAGGCAACGATCGTCAGGCACAGCGCAGCGAGAACGAGGCGGAGGGGATGCGTCATGGAGTATCGATGGGCGGGGAAGGCACCGCCAACTCTATGCGGCAGCCGCCTTTGCGCCATACCAGCAATTCGCTTTTCGTCGTTGACCGGCGGCGGACCATGTCCCAAGTTCTCCCAGCCCAAGCGGGTGTTCCGGGACGGCGCTTTCACCACCAGCACAAGCACGCAGGATCAGCAGCAGCAGGTAGCAATCAGTACGCAGCGGCGCTCTGCTTCAGCCGCCCCCGCCTCAACCTACTGACATGCCAAAGCCTCTCTCCATCCTGATCTGGACCCTGGTTTCGCTCACCGGCGCAGGTGCCTTCGCCTACCTCGCGCTGGTCCGCGGAGAGCACGTCAGCGCCGCCTGGCTCATTACCGCCGCGCTCTGCACGTATGCTGTCGCGTACCGGTTCTACAGCAAGATCATCGCGGCGAAGGTATTTGCGCTCGACCCGAATCGGTCGACACCTGCCGAGCGCCTGAACGACGGGCGGGATTATGTGCCCACGAACCGGTGGATCGTCTTCGGCCACCACTTCGCCGCAATCGCGGGCCCGGGCCCGCTCGTCGGTCCGACACTCGCGGCGCAATTCGGCTATCTCCCCGGCGTCATCTGGATCATCGTGGGCGTTGCCCTCGGCGGCGCGGTGCAGGACTTCGTCATTCTCTGTGCCTCCGTGCGGCGCAACGGCAAGTCGATTGGCCAGATGGCGAAGGAGGAAATTGGACCCGTGGCGGGTTTCACCGCCCTGGTGGCGGTGCTCGGCATCATGATCGTCCTGATTGCGGTGCTGGCGCTGGTGGTGGTGAACGCGTTAGGCGAGAGCCCCTGGGGGGTGGTGACCGTCGGCCTGACGATTCCCATTGCCCTCCTCATGGGCGGCTACATGCGCTGGATCCGGCCGCACCGCGTGCTGGAAGCGACGGCGATCGGACTCGTGCTGCTGGTCGTGGCGCTCTACATGGGCAAAGCCGTGTCGGA
Source organism: Gemmatimonadaceae bacterium (assembly GCA_035646395.1). Classification (GTDB taxonomy): domain Bacteria; phylum Gemmatimonadota; class Gemmatimonadetes; order Gemmatimonadales; family Gemmatimonadaceae; genus JABWBJ01. Next base: position 10,094 of record DASRPK010000049.1, read on the forward strand.
AAGCGCGACGCTGGCGCCGATGTTCACGCTGACGCGCGCAAACCTGGCCGTCCTGATCATGATCTATGGGTTCGCCGCGTCGGTGGTCCCGGTCTGGTTGCTGCTTGCTCCGCGCGACTACCTGTCGGCGTTCGTGAAGATCGGCGTCGTGGCGGCCCTTGCCATCGGCATCCTGGTCGTGCTCCCGCCAATGCAGATGCCGGCGGTCACGCAATTCATCGACGGGACCGGGCCCGTGTTCGCCGGGAAGTTATTCCCGTTCTGTTTCATCACCATCGCCTGCGGCGCCATCTCCGGCTTCCACGCCCTGATCTCGTCAGGCACCACACCGAAACTGCTGCAGCGCGAGTCGGACGCGAGGATGATCGGGTACGGCGCCATGCTGATGGAGTCGATGGTCGCCGTGCTCGCCCTCATCGCGGCGTGTGTACTCACGCCCGGTGAGTTCTTCGCGATCAATTCTCCCGCTGGCATCATCGGCACCACACCGGAAGCGGCGGCCGAGGTGATACGCAACTGGGGGTTCGTCCTCGATCCCGAGGCCTTCCGCCAACTCACCGAAAATATCGGCGAGGAGCGCCTGCTCTCGCGCACGGGCGGCGCGCCCAGCCTCGCGGTGGGCATGGCCAATATCTTCGCGAACGTGCTGGGCGGGCCCACGGCGCTGGCACTCTGGTACCACTTCGCGATCATGTTCGAGGCGCTGTTCATCCTCACCACCCTCGACGCCGGCACGCGCGTCGGCCGGTTCATGCTGCAGGACCTGCTCAAGCACATCTGGGCGCCACTGGGGAAGGTCTCCTGGTATCCCGGCGTGGTCGTCACTAGCGGGATATTCGTCCTGATGTGGGGGTACTTCCTCTATCAGGGCGTGATCGACCCGTTAGGCGGCATTAACACGCTCTGGCCGCTGTTCGGCATCGCCAACCAGCTCCTGGCCGCAGTGGCGCTCTGTGTAGGCACAACCGTGATCATCAAGATGGGCAAGGCAAAGTACGCGCCGATAACCATCGCGCCGCTGATCTGGCTGGGCATCGTGACCATGACCGCCGGCTACCAGAAGATCTTCTCGCCGGACCCGAAGCTCGGGTTCCTCGCCCGCGCGAATCTCTACAAGGAAACGCTGGCGGCCGGGAACCTGCCGCCAGGCGTGCCGAGCGCCGACGTCGCGCAGCGCTTCATCTTCAACGATACGGTGGACGCCGCGGTGGCCGGCTTCTTCATGATTTCGGTCATCATCATCCTCGTCGCCAGCGCTCGCGAGTGGTATCGAGTCGTCTCGGGTCGCATTCCCGCGGTCTCGACTGAGCATCCATTCGAGCCTCGCGCCGCAGTCGCGGGCGACTGATTCGCACGGGTACGTCAAAAGACTTTGGACGCAGAGGAGCGCAGAGGTTACGCTAAGTACCGCAGAGGACTGAATTGTTTTTTGGGTTCAACAATCTTCTGCTGTTCGTTGCGGCCCTCTGCGTTCAAATAGATGTTGTCACTGCTCTGCGTTCTCTGCGTCAAAGTGTTCTGATTTATCGGTGAAAATCTGAGCTGCGAGCGCCGGGCAGCATTAGCATGTCTGAAGTGCACATAGTCATTATCGGCGCCGGGCCCGCCGGCTGCGCGGCGGCAAGGCTCCTCGCCAGCTGGGGACTCGGCGTCGTCGTGCTTTCCAGGCGCGCGAGCAGCGACCGCGCGCTCGGCGAGTCGCTGCCTCCCAGTGCGCTCGCGTTGATCGAGCGCATCGGGTTCTCGGGCCTGGACACGAGCGAGGCATTGCGTGCGACGGGAAACACCGTGCGCTGGGGCAATGACGCCGAGCGCGTAGAGCGATTCGCCTCGGGGCTGCATGGCTACCAGGTGGATCGCGCGGTCTTCGACGCGTTCCTTGCGCGCGAGGCAACCGGCGCCGGCGCCGACGTTAGGCTCGGCGCCAACGTCATTCGCGTCACCCGTGGTCAACACGCGACCGTCACGTACGAGCAGGATGGAGAGACGACTACGCTGCGTGCCGACTGGATTCTGGACTGTTCCGGACGAACCGGCGTCATCGCACGCGACGGCTGGCGTGTCGCTGAGGACGCGGCGCGGACCATGGCGATCGTCGGCGTTTGGGAGCGCGACGACCCCTGGCCGACGCCGGACCCCACGCACACAATCGTCGAAAGTACGGCAGATGGGTGGGCCTGGTCGGTGCCCGTGTCTGAGAGGCGACGTTACGTCACCCTCATGCTCGATCCGAGACTCACGTCGCTGGCCACGCGGGGTGAACTGACGGCCTCCTACATGAAACTCCTCGCGCGAACTCGCACCCTCTCGGCGCTCGTTGACGGCGCGCGCCGCGATGGTGAGGCGTTTGCGCGGGATGCTTCGCCGTACCATGCCCGATTGTACGCGGAGCAAGGCGTAATGCTCGTCGGCGATGCGGCGTCGTTCGTCGACCCGTTGTCGTCTTATGGAATCAAGAAGGCCCTGGCCTCTGCCTGGCTCGCGAGTGTGTGCGTCCACTCAATCCTGACGAACTCCGCTGTCCAAGGTCCGGCGCTCGAGCTGTTCAACACACGCGAGCGCGCCATGCACGACGCGTTGAGAAGGGCTGCGATGACGTTAGCGCAAGATGCGGCCAGTTCGCATCCGACAGCGTTCTGGGAAACACGTGCCGGCGCCTCGGCGAGCGACGCCAGAGGTGCGTTCGAGCCGGACGTCACGGAGCTGCGGACAGATCCAGACGTGCTTCGAGCGCTCGAGGAACTGCGGTCGCGTGACGCGATCCAACTGCAGCCGGCACCTTCCGTCCAACGCGTCGGTCGTCCCACGGTTCGCGGTAACCGTGTCATCGTCGAGGACCACCTCGTCGTCCCCGCGTTTCCCGAAGGGGTTCGTTATGTACGCAATATCGACCTGCTGAAACTCAGCGAGCTGGCCTCTTCAAGCGCACGGGTACCCGACTTGTTCGAAGCGTACAACAGGGTCGCTTCCCCTGCACCGCTGCCAGACTTTCTGGGCGCGTTGTCGCTTCTCGTTGGTAAAGGCCTTCTCGAGTGGAGCACATCAGGCCCCAGTTAGGGGTCAGACACCTACTGCCCCAATTAGGGGTCAGACACCTAACTGGATCGGCTATCCAAACGGCGCTTCAGCGTCCAGTTAGGTGTCTGACCCCTAATTCCTAATTCCCGGTTAGGTGTCTGACCCCTAATTCCCCAAACAGCTTTAAACCGTGAGATCCATTGGCTCGACGGTTCGTCACGTCCAAAGTGGCGACTGAGAAGAACTTGCTTGACAGAGTGCTGCGAACCGCCGCATATGTCGGCATGCATCTGCGACTGGTTGGTGCTGGCTTCCTTGCCGCGCTCTCGACGGCGTCAGCACAAGGGGGCCGAGACACTACAACCGGCTTCGAGATCCGGGACTCGCTGACGATCGCGAAGTGCGCGGGGTGCCACGCCAGGGATTCGACGGGAAAGTATCTCGGACGACTTTCCTACCTGCGCAAGACGCCCGAAGGGTGGGAAACGTCCGTCCGACGCATGATGACCCTCCAGAAGGTGAACGTCGCGCCGGCCGAAGCACGCGCGATCGTACGCTATCTCGCAGACAACCTCGGTATCGCGCCGGCGGAGGCGCGGCCGGGTCGCTTTGAAGTCGAACGTCGCATTGTCGACTATCGCTATACCGCCGACACGCGCACCGAGACGACCTGCCGGGCGTGCCACACGATGGGACGAGTGATCACGCAGCGGCGGACCCGTCCCGAATGGGAGCTGCTCGTCGCAATGCACCGCGGCTACTACCCGGGCGTGGACAATCAGGGGTTCCGGCGCCCCGGACCGCCACCGCCGGATAGCGCCGGTGCTCCGCATCCAATGGACCTCGCGATCACGCACCTCGCGCGCGCGTTTCCGTTGCGCACGCCCGAATGGGCCGCGTGGTCCGCGACGATGCGTCCGCCGCCAATCGAGGGAACCTGGATTCTGAGCGGGACCGAACCCGGGAAAGGCCCCTTCTATGGTAGACTGACCATCACAAACGCCGGGCGCGCCGAATACACGACGCGAGCCACATATCGTTATGCACGCTCGGGGCAAATGGTGACACGCGATGGCCGCTCGACGGTCTACACGGGCTTTCAATGGCGCGGTCGTTCCACGGCCGGCGGGCAGCAGTGGCGCGAAGTGGTGTTCGTCGAGCCGGGATGGCAGGAGATGTCCGGCCGATGGTTCCGCGGTGACTATGACGAGTTCGGAATCGACGTGACGATCCGCCGGATGACGCCGGCAATCGTCGCGCTCGGAGTGTCTCCGAAGGGGCTTCGCACCAACGCGGCCGGACAGGAGCTCACGATCTTCGGCGCGAACCTGCCTAACACCGCGCAAGCCCTGGCCCTCGATCTCGGCCCCGGGATTCGTGTCGAGCGCGTCATTCGCGCGTCGCCCGATTCCGTGTCCGTACGCGTGGCAGTGGATTCCAATGCGAGCATCGGCTTGCGCGACGTCTTCGTCGCGGGAACCTCTCTGAGCGGCGCCGTCGCGGTATATGACAAGATCGATCGCATCCGCGTGCTCCCGAGACACGGGATGGCGCGCGTCGGCGGCGTGAACTTCCCGAAGCAATTCGTGCAATTCGAGGCCGTCGCCTATCACGACGGTCTCGATCGCAGGCCGGAGACCGCTGACGATCTCGACCTCGGCGTCGTTCCGGTGGGGTGGACGCTCGAGGAGTATGCGGTCACCTTCGACGACGACGACATCAAGTTCGTCGGCAACATCGATCGTAACGGGCTGTTCACGCCTAACGTCGACGGCCCGAACCCGCAACGCAGCGGGCAACGCAACAATATTGGCGACGTCTGGGTGGTGGCGACGTACACCCCCAACACAGCCGGCGCCAAGCCGATGAAGGCGCGGTCGCTGCTGGTCTCGACGGTCCCGCTCTACATGCGCTGGGAACCCTGGCGCGTCGACGATGCAAAAGCAGCGCCGACGCGGTCAGGCGGGGCGCCACCACGATGACGACACTCGCGCGCGGGGAGTTCCACCAGTTCCGCGGAGACGACGCGGACTACCTCTACCTCGTACCATCGGCGGGCGTCGTCAAGCTGGACGACACGACACGCGCGGTGCTCGAGGCGCTGGGCGAGCGGGAAACACCGGCGCGCGATCTGGCGACACAAGTCGCGTCGTTCTTCCCGATCGAGGATGTGCGTTCGGCGATCGAAGAGCTGCTGACGGTGCGTGCCATTCGCACCGTGGAAGCACCGCCACCTCCGCCGCTGGTGCAGACGGTCGCGGCCGAAACGAAGAAGAAGCGGAGCATTCCGCTCAGTACGCTGGTGCTCAACGTCACCAGCAAGTGCAACCTGTCGTGCGGCTACTGCTACGAGTACGGCGAGGACAAGATCGTCGAGGCGAAGACGAAGCCGCGCTTCATGAGCGAGGAGACGGCGAGGCAGAGCGTCGACTTCATGTTCTTGGAATCGGGGGACATGCCGGTCGTGAACCTGACGTTCTTCGGCGGCGAGACACTCCTGAACTTCAAGATGCTCCAGTCGGCGCTCGCGTATGCGAACGAGAAGGCAAAGACACTCGGCAAGCGCGTCAACGCGAGCCTGACGACCAACGCGACACTGTTGCGCGATGAGGTCATCGACTGGATGGTGGACAACGACGTCGGCGTCACCGTGTCGATCGACGGCGCGAAGGACCAGCAGGACAAGCACCGCGTCTTCGCCAACGGCATGGGCAGCTATGACGTGATCCGGCCGCGCATCGAGCTGTTGCTCAAGCGCCACCGCAAGCGCCCGATCGGCGCGCGTGTCACGCTCACGGGGCAGAACCTGGACGTGATCGGGATCTACAAGCACCTGTTCGAGGAGATCGGTTTCTGGGAGGTCGGGTTCGCGCCGGTGACAACGTCCTGGCAGCGCGACTATGCGATCGAAGAAGCAGGTTTCACGAAGATGCTGCAGCAGTTCCAGCAGCTCGCGTTCGACTATCGCGACTCGGTCCTGTCGGGAAAGCATCACGGATTCTCCAACGTGCGAGACACCGTCGAGGAGATTCACAAGGGGATGAGCAAGTCGCACCCCTGCGGCGCCGGCTTTGGTCTGCTCGGCGTGGCGACGGACGGCGATGTCGCGCTCTGCCATCGCTTCGCGGGATCCGACGCGCACAAGATCGGCTCGGTGTTCGACGGCGTGGATCGATCAGGCCAGGAGGAGTTCCTCGCCAGGCACCACATTGACCTCAAGACCGATTGCTCGCGGTGCTGGGCGCGTCCCCTGTGCGCCGGCGGTTGCTACCACGAAGCACATACACGATACGGGTCCACGGAACGGCCGAACCTGCACTATTGCGAGTGGATTCGCGCCTGGACGCATACTTGTCTCGAAGTATACGGGAGCCTGGCGGAGAGCAAGCCGGAGTTCCTGAACCAGTTGGCCTAAGGACAGACAATGGGGTCAGATTCGATTGAACGCGTTGGCGTCCGTTTTCGAGAACCGCATCACGGTTCGATCGAGTCTGATCCCTATTGTTCCCTAACGACGGTACTCATATGCGTCATCTGACGTCAATCAATCAGAAGGCGAAACGAATCGAAGCGCTGCACGACAACGACGTCGTCGCGTTGCAGGGCGCGCCGCCGGCGGCGACGGGGCCGTTCATCCCCATGGGATGCTCGTTCGTCTTCGCGCCTGGTTGGGAGGTCGATTCGACCGGAGGCACCGCCGGCCTCTGCCAGCCGGTCGAGCGCGATCTCTTTGACTGCCACCTGACCTGCTTCTGGCCAGCTCACGTGCCGGATCTCTATAACCACGCCCCCGAGTGGACGGCGAAGTGCGCAAATGCGCAGAAAGACTGGCGCAAGATCGACCTGGTCTTCCCATGAGAAACTTCCGGCTGGCAACAGCTATCCTGTTGGTCGCGGCTACGAACATTCGGGCGCAGCAGCTCCCGACACCGGCGCCCTCCGGCACGTTCTACATCGGCACGTACGCGAAGAAGATCATGGTCATGGACGAAGCGACCATGAGAATCACGGATTCCATCCCGGTTTCCATCGGCATTCCGGTCGGTATTCAACTCTCATACGACCGGAAGCACTTCTACATCAACGAGCCGCGCTTCGAGAGCGTGGAGATCTTCGACGTCGCAACGCGTAAGTCGCTCGGCACCTTCACCTTGTCGTCAGGCGATCGCACCGTGCGCCTCAATGGGATGAACGTCGATCCCACGGAGCGGTTTGCGGTGATGGTGGTGAAGATCTTTACCAAGCGAACAGACCGTTTTGAGATCAGTACCCCGAAATTGCTGAAGTATGATCTCGCGACGAAAACGGTGACGGATACGATCCCCTGGCCGCGCGGCGAGGAGCGCGAATTCGCGACGATCATGTTTTCGCCTAACGGCGAGAACATGTACTTCTTCACCGGCGAAGACGTCCTGATCTACGATACGAAGACGCTCAAGCAGGTGGAGCGCTGGGAGATCTCGCGCGCGTTCTTCGAGGAGGGCTTTGGCCGCCTGCCAGCGTTCTTCGGCACGCAGCTGTACGAAGAGCCGGGCTTCTTCACCGGCCTGTTCCGCGTCACCGACCCGGTGAACCGGCGCACACTGATGGGAATCGCACGGACGAACCTCATCCAGCGCACCATCGACTGGTACATGCTGGGGCCCCCGGGGCCGTCCGCCCCCGGAGGCATCACACTCGCCCCAGGGCGCAAGCGCGCGTACGGGTTGGTGCAACAGGTCGGCAACTGGCAATACTGGACCTTCGATCTCGAGAACAAACGCGTGCTCGGAAAGGTCGAGTTCAAGGGTCGGCCGCGCATGCAAATCACCGCCGGTACCGACGGCAAGGTCATCTACCTCCACGGCGCCGGGAGTACGCTCGACATCCGCGACGTCAACACGTTCGACCTCATTCGCACCATCGAGTTGCCCGGCGACATGACGGGCTTCCTGCTCCTGCCTCCCGGTCCGGGCCCGACTCGACCACCCGGGAGTTAAGTGGGCGGTGGGCAGTTGGAAACCGGAGGGCAATGGACCGCGGGAGAGTCCACCGCTGGTGATGTCCGGCGACTGCTCTCCTTCGTTAGGCCGTACTGGCGAAGACTGGCTCTCGTGCTCGCGCTCACGCTCGCGAGCACCGGCGTATCGCTGTTCGTCCCGTACCTCTATCGGGGGCTCGTCGATAACGCATTGATCGGCCGGGACACAGTCGAGCTGGTGCGCATCGTCTCGCTCTTTCTCGCACTTACCGCGGCGACGTATGTGCTCAACGTAGTGAGCGGGCTGCGATACACGCACGTGTCCGCGGACATTCTGTTCGACATGCGGCTGGGACTGTTCCGCCACCTGCAGTCCCTCAGCCCAAGGTTCTACGCGCGGATGCCGCTCGGCCAGATCGTCTCGCGCATCAATGCGGACATTGGTGAGCTGCAGCGCGTCGCCGCCGAGTTGACGCTGGGGTGGATCGGGAGCCTGATCTATCTGGCGGGTTCGGTTGCGATTCTGCTGTACATCGACCGGTGGCTCTTCCTGCTGAGTCTCGTCCTTCTGCCGCCGTCCCTCTGGGCGCTCGTTAGGTATCGACGCCGCCTCGAAGGATCGATTGCCGCGATGCGGGACCATAGTGCCGGCGTGGGTTCGTTGCTGATCGAGTCGATGCAGGGCATGAAGCTGATCGTGGCGCATAACGCGCAGGAGCGTGAGGCCAGTCGGTTTCGTGAACGAAACGACGCGTTCATCAGTGCACTGATGACGATGCGCCGGTTGACTTATCTTGCCGGCGGGCTTCCCGGCCTGCTGCTGACCGTCGGAAGTGCGGGCGTCATCCTCGTCGGTGGTTGGCGCGTCATCGACGGTCACCTTACGGTTGGCGCGCTGATCGCGTTCGTCGCGTATCAGGTTCGGCTCATTGGTCCGATTCAGGGTCTCATGGGATTGTACGCCAGCATCGCGTCGGCGCGCGTTTCGTTACGTCGCGTGAACGAGATCCTCGAAACGCCGATCGAGGTGCGCGAGCAGCCGGGGGCGGTTGCAGTGGAACACGTTCGTGGCGATGTGCGGTTCGAG
>DASRPK010000050.1:0-4598 GCA_035646395.1 Gemmatimonadaceae bacterium
CGATCGATCGGAGAAACCCGATGGTGGCGCCGTTCAGCGCCGGATTGAAGGTGACCGTGATCTCATCGCCGTTCTTGACCCGGTTCGGGCCCGTGGCGCTGACCCCCGCGTTGGTCAGGACGTTCGCCGACCCCGTCGTCAGCTGCCACACCTTGGCCTCGCCCTGCTTGTCCTTGATGGCGATATGCAGCGCGCCGTGCGGGTTCGTAAACGCAAACTTCTGCACGATGCCGGTTGCCCGCTCGGTCTTGTTCAAGTCGTACACACCGGCAAGCGAATGATGCGCCTGCAGGGCGCCGACCGCCATCGCGCCGAATAAGATGACACCTGCCAGAAATCGCTTAGTCATTTCTGCTCCAGAAAAAATCGACCGCTCCTGCCCCACTTGCCCCCTGGCAGGGGGGTGGATGACGGGATAGCCTGGTCCAACGCGCCGATGATGGCTCTGGCGCCCGTTTGTGTCAACGACGAGGTGCAGGAGAACGAAACGCGGCCCAATCGCGTCGCCTCAGGACTTCGCCAGCGATAGAGCGTAGGACCGGGTGAATTCGAACACACCGGTGGGCGTGTTGCATCGCTGCGTTTCTGAGCCCGTTGCCGAGACCGAGGAACCGGACACTGTGCCCGTCATCGTTCCACCGGCCAGCCTGGTGCAGACGGCGTCCAGCGGCAGCGGCGGGCCGGTACTCACCGTACCAGCTTCACTGACCGTCCCCGATACGGCGCCGGAACCCTGCCGGCACCCCTCGCCCACTTCAAACGAACCGGAGAACGAACCACCCGTCTGGCTCGTGATTGACCAGGTATAGGAACAAATGTTCACGCGTGAGAGAAGACCCAAAAGGCAGAACCACAGGTTGTACCCGCGGGTGGCAATCTTCATCGCCGAAGGCCTCCGAACGGTTAGGGTCGAAGGAGCGGATGGGCCGAACGATTGTGGCACAACTGCGTGGTTCGACCCCGTCGATAGACTTGCGTCCAACACGGTGGCACTCGCCTACAGGGTGCTCGCCAACGAGGAGCACCTTTGGCACGTCCGGAATTAAACGAAGCCACACAGCGCTGACCTCGCGACGGGACATTTCTTCCGGCGACGGCCCGCGCGCCCGTTCCCGATCGGCCCAAAGATGGTGTGCTTCTTCATCACGCCCGTGGCACGTGCCTTGTTTCCACCGGTAGTTCCCGCGTCGACCGTCCCACGTCTACGACTGACTGAAACATCCTCGGCGATAAGGTTGAGGTAACCGAGCGTCATGACAGGCGGAGTCGACGATGTCGTGTTGTGGATCGGGTTGGCGCTGGCGCTCGCGCTGATGGTCTCGGGTCTTCATGACTATGTTCGCGATCGGAGAGCGCCGTTGCAGCGGTTCGGTGAGCGGTTCGTGTACGAGTTCGCCCGGCCGCTGGTGCGGGTCCGTCCCTCGGAACCGGTCGTCGAGGCGCGACTGCGCGTCCGCCCGTACCGGAGGCAGGTCGAGGTGCTGCTGGCTCCGCGCGGCGGACGGCCATACCCGAATCTCGTCGATCACAAGCAGAACGTCGAGTACGACGTCGAACGAGTACTCCGGGTGCTCGAGGATCAACGGTTCGTAGCCGGACCGTTGTATGCGCAGGGACAGTGGGTCGTCGTGCCGCTGTACCTGCGGGTCTCCCCCAAACAGGCAGGTGGCACGTGAAGATTCTTCTTGCGAGCAGCGGTGGCGGCGGCGGCAACATCCTGCGGTCGATCAAGACGTTGTTTCGCCAGGACGTTGCGCTCGCCCAGAAAACGGACGCGCGATACGCGGAACGCCTTCGACGTGCGCTGACGACACGGTTTCTCGATACGAACGAGTTCTCGGTCGCCGACGTGCCGGCAGAAGAGCGCCTGCTGATCGGCGCACGGAAGACGCGGCACCTTGGTTCGCGGCACAACCCCGACGTGGCGCGCGAGGCGCTGGAGGAATCACGGACGGAGGTCACCGCGCTCTTCCGCGATTACTCCGTCATCGTGCTGATCGGCACCGGCGGTAAAGGCACCGGGGCGGGGACGATGTTTCCGCTCGCGCAGATCGCGCGCGAGCAGCGAAAGCTCGTGATTCCGATCTTTGTCAGGCCGTCGTTCGAATGGCATGAGGTGGACAAGCGCCGCTACGATCATGCCCTGCACGTAGTCGATCAGTTCGACGCCGCCCGCATCCGGTTCATCGAAATTCTCAACGACCGCGGGTATTCGCAGGCCAGTCCGGCGTCGCAATCGGTCGTCTGGGAACGCATGAATGTGCCGATCGCGCGCGGCCTGCGCGGCCTGCTCTACGTGCTGTCGGACCTGTCGCAGGTAGACCCTTCCGATCTCTGCACGCTGGGCGCGGGCCCCGGCCGACTCCGCATCGGCTTTGGCGAACTCGATCCGCCGCCCGGCGCCGATCCGACCGACGCCCAGATCGACGAGGCCAGCCGGCAGTGCTGGGACAACGGCTTCTGCTCGTTCACCAGGCCGGCCGGGACCTCGCTCGTCTGCATCCAGGGCGACTGGTCGAACATCGCCGACGGCAAGATCAAACGTCGTCTCGGTGCCTGGGCCGCCGAGGAGGCGAAGGAGGGCGTCTACAATCCGCTGTACGCGAGACCCTCGCATGGCCCGCGGCCATGGGGCGTCACCGCGCTCTTTGCCGAGCACACGGGGATTCACGATCCGCTCGACGTCGATTGGCCGCTGGACAATCGAGTGCCCCTTCCGCCGCCGGCGCAGGCCTTCGCGAGAGCGCGTGCCGCAGCCGCCGCAGACAGCGTAGCCGCGGCAGCACCAGCGCCGATCGCGGTCGGCGGCGCGCTCGCGCCGCCACCCGTTCCCACGTCGTTTCAGACGTTTCGGGAACTCTGCCTCGGCGTGAACCGTCGCGACGCCGCGGCGCTCGCGATCGCGAGGAACGGCGCGACGTCCGAGATCCCGCTCAACTGTACCGAGGTTCGAAAGCTTCTCGGCACCGTGTGGTTCCGCTCCGTGTTTGCGCAGCTGTCGGAGGACTGGCGCAGCCGAATCCTGGAGACGCTGGTCCAGGCGTCGCCGATCACGGATCACCTGGTGCGCATCGGTCGCCAGAACGTTCGTGTGAGTGAGACGACCTGCGAAGAACTGAAGCGGGTGGTCACGGAGACCGTTCTTCCAGACGCGGTCCGCATGGACCTCCAGCTCCTGGTCGGCGTCGGGACGCTGTGGGGGACCGAGGCGATGAAGCGGTTCGCGTTCGCGCCGCTTCCGTCACACGAATCGTCGAGCAGGCTCTTCTCGCTGGCCGCGTTCAATCCGGAGCAATAAGTCGTACCGCTGTCGAGCCACAAACTGTTGCACAGCTTGCTTAGGTAAGGTCCTTTCACTAGGCTCGCCATCGGACTGCATCCGTCGAGGACGGACGCGATGCCTCTAGTGAGGAGATCGAACGTGGCAACGCATCGCGCCCTGCCTCTTTCATCGACGGTTGTTGCGTTCGCACTCCTTCTCGCGCCTGCGGCCTCGGCGACGACAATCTCGATACCCGTCGGCGCCTTTGGTCCCGGTTCCACGCTCACGACTTTTTCTGGACTGCCGGATGGAACCCTGGTCAACGGCTTGACCGTCGACGGGATCCTGTTTCAGTACAGTCGGGGCGCCGGATGCGAGATGCCCTCACCTCCCTGCGGGGGCAACCTGGTCATCGCTAATCTCCTCGGGACCACGAACAACCTCAACCCGCCAAGTGCTATCGCAGTGGTCGGCGTGGCCGGAAACCCTACGGTCACATTGACGTTTCCGTCTCTACTCGATGCATTCGGATACGGTTTCTTAGTGGGGTCGACCACGACCGTCCCGAACGTAACGACAGTGACCTTATTCAGCGGTGCAACCTCCGTCGGATCGCTTTCGTTCAACGGCGCTCCGGATCCGGTCAGCACCGGAGGGTTCGCGGGGATTCAGAGCACCATCCCATTCGATTCCGCGCAAATCACATTCAGCCCACACTTTGGGTTAATCGCTCTCGACAACCTTCGAACGATCCCCTCCTCGACGGCGGCGGTTCCCGAACCGGGTACGGTGCTGCTCGTGGCCGCTGGTGTGTTCATGGCGACCCGATGGCGGCGGAACCGTGGCTCACAGTTCCGTTAAGCAGTAGAGGACCGTTCTACCGGCGGAACGAGCGTTCGGCGGTGTCGCGCGGATCCACGGATACCGGCTGGTCGCGCCAGAGCCAGCGCATCATCTCCGGCAGCATGGCGCCGCCCATGTCGTGGCTGTGGACGCCGATGCCCCAGGCGTAGTTCACGTCGTAACCCTTGGCGACGAGCGCGTCCTTCAGCCGTACGTTCTGATAGAACCAGTCGCGCGCCGGATTGTACTGACCGTCGGCGTTCAGACCCCGATTGTCGTTGCGACCATCGATCATGAAGATGCGGATCGGCTTGCGCTCGCTGGCCATGACCTTCTCGGGGTACACGTGCCCGCCGGCGAGATCGACATAGGTGCCGATGCCGCTGAGTACCTTGCGGAACTGATCGGGCCGCTCCCAGGCCACCGTGAACGCGGCAATGGCGCCCGAACTCCAGCCGGCGATGCCATGGCGATCCGGATCGCGCGAGATCCG
>DASRPK010000051.1:0-7729 GCA_035646395.1 Gemmatimonadaceae bacterium
AGCACGCCGACAATGCCGAGGATGACGAGAACCTGCTTCCGCGTGAGCGCTCGTACGCCGGGACCCGTAGTACGGCCTTCTGGCCTCTGGCCTCTGGCCTCTGGCCTGTTTTGTCTGGCCTCTGGCCTGTCTTGTCTGGCCTGTGGCCTATTTCGTTTCTTCCCCACTATTTCCTGCTCCAGGAAGGGCCCTCACACCGACACAACGTCCTGATGTGCCTGACGAGTACCCGGATCTCCGAAGCCGATAGCGTCGCGCCGAAAGCCGGCATGCGCGGGCTGCGGTTCATGACCGCACCACCTGACGCGATCGTGTCGAACAGCGAGTCATCGGGTCGGGACGACATCGCATCGCCTGACGAGTGAACTGCCGGTTTCACTGGAAGGTTCGAGGCGTTCGGCCCATCGCCTTTCCCATTCGTGCCGTGACAACTCGCACACAGCCTCGCGTACAGGGCCGGACCGTCCTGGGTTGTCGCGCGGGCCGCGCGAACGTCGGGGGTGGCCGGTCTGGCGCCCGCCGCGCCGTCATCGGTCGCGCTGCCGGGACGCTCCCCCAGGTACTGGATGATCAGCCGGCGTGTCGATTCCGGCATGAGGATCCGCGGCATCGCCGCACCCGGCACAACCCGCTGGGGGTCATTGATCATCGCCGCGATATACGCGGGCGATCGCCGCTCGCGAACCGTCGTCAGGTCGGGGCCAATCGTTCCGCCGTCACCATTGAGCTTGTGACAGCCGAGGCACGGTAGATGATCCTTCAGCAGCCGCTCCGCTTTCTGCCTCGAAAACGCGGACAGCGACTGGGCGCCTGACGATGCCGGCGCGAGCAGCACCGCAACCAGCCACAGACGCAACGTGTTGCCGCGCGTTTTCAGGACGCTCACGAGTCAGGCGATGGACGGTGCAGTCACAGGACTACAACTATGGCGCTGAGCCATCCATCGCGGCAGCGGTCCCGACGACTTCTACGCCTTCAGGACCACCTTCTCACACCGGTCTTCCTTGTGCAGGAAGATCTTGTACCCGTGCGCGGCATCGGCTAACGGCAGGCGATGCGTGATCACGACGCTTGGATCGATTTCGCCGTTCTGGATTCGATCGAGCAACGGACGCATGTAACGGTGCACCGGAGTCTGACCAGTACGAATCGTCAGTCCTCGATTCATCAAAGTCCCCATGGGGAACTTGTCGATCAGGCCACCATACACGCCAACGACAGAGACGATGCCACCGTTCCGGCACGCCATGATCGCCTCACGCAGCGCGATCGGCCGATCCCCCTCGAGTCGCATCGCCTGTTTCACCCGATCATACGCGAACTGGAGACCCTCCGAATGGGCCTCCATACCCACGGCATCGATACAGGCATCGGGACCACGACCGCCCGTTTTCTCCTTCAGGACTTCAAGATGGCCATCCTCTTCCTCGTAATCGATCGTTTCCGCACCAGCGGCCCGCGCCATTTCCAGTCGATAATCGAACCGGTCAATGGCGATCACGCGCTCAGCGCCCAGCAAGAAGGCGCTCCGGATCGCGAACTGGCCGACCGGTCCGCAACCCCACACGGCGATCACCTGCCCGGGCTTGATGTCACAGAATTCGGCCGCCATGTAGCCGGTGGGAAAAATGTCTCCCAGGAACAGGACCTGCTCGTCAGGCACGCTCTGGTCGACTTTCAGGGCGCCAAAGTCGGCGAATGGAACACGGACGTACTCGGCCTGTGCGCCCTGAAAGCCACCAGTGAGATGAGAATACCCGAAGGCGCCTGACGCCGAATGTCCCCAGAGGCGCTCCTGTGCGGTCCCACTTGGATTCGAGTTCTCGCACATCGACGTCAGGCCCTGTTCGCATGACCAGCACATGCCGCACGCGATGGTGAACGGCACCACAACGCGATCACCTGTTTTCAGGTTCTTCACCGCGGAACCAGTCTCCACGATTTCTCCCATGAATTCGTGGCCGAGCACATCTCCCTTCTTCATGGTCGGGACGTAGCCGTTGAAGAGGTGCAGGTCAGAGCCGCAGATCGCGGTCGACGAGACGCGAACGATCACATCGCGAGAATTGAGTATTTGAGGTTCAGGGATATCGCGGACTTCCACTTCCTGGCGTCCCATCCAGCAGGCTGCTTGCATCGTTTCGCTCCTCAGGCTCTGGCGTCGATGGCAGACGGCTGGTTTGCCTCCTGCCGCATGATGCCTTGCCCCGCTCCTTCCGGGCTCGCTTCCGACCGCACGACCTCGCCGACCTCCATGACCTGCTTGAATCGTCGGAGATCATCGGCGACTTGCTGGTTTGGTTCTTCACCAAACAGCTTCGCGACCATCGCGCCGAGCTTGCCGCCGGGCGGATCGTAGGTCAGCTCCACGTGGACCTCGGTGCCACGGTTGCCGGGCGCAGGCACGAACGACACCGAGCCCGAATGGGTGACATCGTCATCTGCTCCGGCTGTTCGCCAGGCAATGCGGCGGCCTGGTTCATCGTCGACGATCTCAGCGTCCCACTCCACCGATCGCCCCGCGGGCGCTCTGGTCACCCAATGGGAGCGGCCGCTTCCAAGGTTCTCGACGAACTCGAGGTGGTACATGAAGCGAGGGAGGTTTTCGAAATCACGCCAGAAGGCGTAGACCTCGCTCGGCGGGCGCCCGACCGTAATCGCCTTCGACACCTTCATTGCGCGCTCCTGCAATCGCTGGTCGCACGGTAGTCCGCACGCGCAACGGTTGAAATTCCGCGTGAGGACCATCTGTCGCTGCCTCGCTGGTGCTAAGCAAGCGGCTGTGATCCGCACGTCCATCCAGTACCTTCACCCAGCGTTCTTTCCCCTGTCACCTGTCTCCTCGCCCTTCATTGGCTCACGACCCGTACGCGGTTTTCCGCCTGGCGTCGTTTCGATGGTTTGTGGTGAGCTTGCTGGCGATGGTGATGGCGGCACAGGTCCAGCTTGTCGTCGTCGGCTGGGAGATCTACCAGCTGACGGGGGACGCGCTATCGCTCGGTCTCCTCGGCCTGTCGGAGGTGGTGCCGTACCTCGCCGTGGCGCTCTATGCCGGGCACGTCGTGGATCGCAGTGACCGGAAGAAAGTGTCGCTTGCCTCGCTGGTTATCCTGCTCGGCGCCGCGCTGGCGCTGTTCATCATGTCGATGGTGCAACCGGTGCCGACGAAGACGTGGCCGTTTTACGTCGTGTTCGGGATGTGCGGCCTGGCGCGGAGTTTTCTCCAGGTAGCGCGGAGCGCGCTGGTTGCCGAGGTGGTCCCGCGGGAGCTGTATGCGAATGCTGCGACGTGGCGCAGCTCGACCTGGCAGGCGGGCACCGTCGCCGGGCCGGCGTTAGGCGGCGTGCTGTTCGCCACCCTCGGTGTGCGGTGGACACTGGGCATCAACCTCGCCTTCAGCGTCGTCGCGTTAGGTGCATTACTCCTGGTGCGGCATACGCCGACTCCGTTCACCAGCGCCACGGTCCCCGTGGTGCAGAACCTCATCGAAGGCCTGCGCTACGTGCGCCGGCAGCGGGTCATTCTCGGGGCGCTCACGCTCGACCTGCTGGCGGTGTTTTTTGGCGGGGTGGTCGCGATCCTGCCCATCTTTGCGTCTGACATCCTCCACGTGGGCGCCGACGGCTTCGGGGCTCTTCAGGCGGCACCAGGGGCGGGCGCGGTGCTGATGGCCTTCGTCATTGCTCACCGGCCCCCGTTCCGCCACGCCGGTCCGGTCCTCCTGGCGTCCGTGACCATTTTTGGCTTCTGCATCCTCGGCTTCGCGCTGTCGCGATCCTTCGCGTTGTCGCTGCTGCTGCTGGCTATCAGCGGAGCGGCGGACAACGTGAGCGCGGTGATCCGGTCGACGCTCATCCAGGTGCGGGTACCGCCGGAAATGCTGGGACGCGTCTCGTCGGTGAACGCGATGTTCATCGGCAGCTCGAATGAGCTTGGGTATTTCGAAAGTGGCGTTGCGGCACGCCTGTTGGGCGCCGTCCCTTCGGCCCTGTTTGGCGCGACGATGACGCTGTTGACCGTGGCGCTTATTGCGTGGCGTGTGCCCGATGTCCGAAGATTGGGCGCAATCCAGCGAGAGTAGCTGGCACGTTCAGTCAGGATGGTGGTACATCGTCCGCGAGTCGTGATCCCCATCCCCCATCCCCCATCCGCCATCTCCTATCCACTCTTGTGACCCACCGTTCCACGTCGGTTGCAGCGGCATTGTTGATGACGGCGGTTGGTTGCGACTCCGCCACCGCGCCCACCCCGGATTTCGACATCGCGCGATATCCGTACGTGGTGAGCGTCCAGGGAGTACGCCACTTCGGGACGTCACGACTGCTCGTCATTCCGGCGCGCTTTCATAACGGCGCACCGATCCCGCTCACGTCAGCCGAGCTGCAGTCACAGTTGTTCGGCGGTTCGAATGGCGGGCCGATGAACCAGGCCTTTTCGCTCGCCTCCGATGGAGCGTTCACGCTCAAGGGGCGCGTGACTCCCTGGGTGCAGACGACCGTTTCGTCGACGCAGCTCTTCTCGAGTCCGGGGATCCACGGGCCCACGCTCCAGGACGATTACGTCATCGAGGCGTTGTTAGGCATCCAGGACGACGTGGACTTCGGCCAGTTCGACAACGACGGGCCGGATGGATTCCCCAACAGCGGCGATGACGACGGAGTGCTGGACGGTGGCATCGCCGTCTTGAACTCGGACCTCAATCGCTACTGCGCCGGAGGGACGGGGCTGGGCCCACATCCGTTCGCGCGAACAGTCTGGCGGATGAATGGGCAGCGTTACAGGACGAATGATCCTTCCGCGCGTGGCGGCATGATCGAGATCGGTGCCTACACACTCCTGTCGGCGATCGGATGCGGTGGTTTGACGGTCGGAGCACATGTGCTCGCGCATGAACTTGGGCACCTCTTCTTCGGATTGCCCGACATCTACCACCAGCTTGGTGGGTCGGGTGAGGTGTGGGCGACACGTCGGTGGGTGGCCGGCTGCTGGGAGCTCATGGCCGCCGGCGCCTGGGGATGCGGCACAGGTGCGCCCACGCTCGACTACAAGTTCAATACCTTCGGCCCCTGGCCGCGCACAGTTCTCGGCTGGTCCGCGCCGACCGTAGTCGATCCGACAAAGGACGTGGTTTACGAGCTGAATCCGATGGGGCGTGGCGGCACTGTCCTGAAAGTCCCGATCAAGTCAGACGATGAGTACCTGCTGATCGAATACCGGGAAGCGCAATCGGGTGATGGTAAGATCCCCGGAAACGGGGTTGTGATGTATCACGTCGCGCAGAACCTCCCGATCTTCCCGCCGACTCTTCAGTCGCCCTATCGCATGAGCCTGATCGAGGCTGACGACGACTCGTCCATGTTCAAGACGGAGATCCAGGGCGGCAATCGCGGCGTTGCAGGCGATGCATTCGGCATAACGAGGACGTCGTTCCGCACCGGCCAGCACGCCCGCGCCCGCGCAGTAGATGGCACGCCATTTCCGTTCCAGATCACGGAGATCTCAGTCGATGCGGGCGCGCATCGAGCGCGACTGCGTATTTCACCCTTGCAGCAGTTGAAACGTTGATAAGCGCAATGTGCAAGGCGTTCGCCAACTTCTGAGCTCTTCAACGCTTCAACCAGGATCACGCGGCTTCGCGCGACAGGATCGAACGCAATACCTCGGCGGTCTCCTCGAGTGCGCTCGCCTTCGACTCGAAGTCCGCCTGCAGCATGTCCGAGCGTCCAGCGGAACGCTCGCCCAGTCGGCGCAGTACTGTCGCCTTTTCCTCGACCGCGCGGAGTGCCGAATACAGTGCATCCTCGATGGCGGTCGTTTGTTCACCCAGCAGGCTGTCCTTCGAGAACGCGTGGCCCGTATGACAGCGATACCGCAGCACGTCGTCGTGTAGCTCCCACAACGCGCCACGACAGGTGGGGCAGGTGAACGCGGAGAGCGCACCCAGCCTGTTCATGTCGGCGATGTCTCGTTCCATTTTCACAAACCCGATTTCGGTAGCAATATTGGCAGGACGGACGAAATCCATCTTCGGATCGACCGGTTCGCGCGCGAGCGTGACGAGCAGCGGAGCGATTTCGGACACGGGCAGCGTGTAGTCGACGTCGATCGCCCGCGCGGCATTGATTGGCATGTCATGGTGCAGTGCATCGGACGGATCCTGCACGATCGCCACGCCTCCGCACGACTTGATCGCCCAGAGGCCGGCCGCGCCATCGTCGAGATATCCCGTCAGGACGACGCCAACGACGCGCGGACCATACGACCACGCCGCAGAACGAAACAGTGGGTCAATGGAGGGACGGTGACGGTTCTCGCGTGGGCCGCGCACCACGCGCACATGTTCCGCTTCCAGGAGAAGATGAGCATCAGGCCGCGCGACGTAGATGTGTCCGGGTCGAATTTCCTCGCGATCTTCGGGAAATGATGCGGATAGCCGCCCGCTGCGCGCGAGGATCTGTGGCAGGAGCGACTGCGCGCCAGGACTCATGTGCTGCACGATGAACATCGCGGCGGGAAAGTCCGCCGGCAGCAGGGCGACGAGCTCCTTCAGCGTGGGAACTCCGCCGGCCGAAGCTCCGATAACAACGATGTCCCGGTTCGGCATCAGTCAGATTCCGGTGGATCGACTCTGCTGAGCAGTTGGAGCATCGCGCGAGCACTCACGGGCTTCACCATGTGGTGATCGATGCCGGCCTCCTGAGATCGTCGCCGGTCATCGGGTTGACCCCATCCGGTACACGCGATGAGCACAATGTTTCTCCCCCACGGTGCCTGCCTGATGTGCTGCGCGAGTTGATAGCCATCCATACGCGGCATGCCGATGTCGAGCACGACCGCATCTGGATGGAACTCGTCTCCGACCTCCAACGCCTGCTCACCGTCGTGCGTGGTGCGCACCTCGTGAAAAGCCGAGAGGATCATTCCCATGCTTTCCGCAGCGTCGACGTTGTCGTCAACCACGAGCAATCGGAGTCGCTTCGTGCCATCCTGCACGACCAGGGGATGGTCACCGGTGGTCTCGATGCGCTGACGTCTTGCGACGGGCAGCGAGACCGTGAACTCACTTCCATGACCCAGACCTTCGCTGGCTGCCTCGATGGTTCCGCCGTGCCGCTCGACCAGTCCCTTGACGAGGGCCAGGCCGATCCCGAGACCGCCTTCGCTTCCTTCACGCGTCGGGTCGACCTGCGCAAAGAGGTCGAAAATCGTCCCGAGGTTCTCCGGCCTGATCCCGATGCCGTTGTCACGGATACGCGTGATGACGCAACCGTCGTGGAGCGTCGCCGTCACAACGATTTCGCCCCCCGGATCGGTGTACTTCGAGGCGTTGTTCAGCAGGTTGCCGAAGATCTGCGTCAGGCGTGTGAGGTCGCCCTCCACTTCGATGGCGTGGGGCGCCAGCTGCATAACGAGTTTATGTCCCCGCCGGTCGATCAAGTGCCGGTTGAGTTCGACGGCCTGCGCGATCGCGGTACCCAGCTCGAGGCGATCACGGCGCAGCGTGATCTTGTCGCGCGCGAGGCGGCTGACGTCGAGCAAGTCGTCCAGCAAGGCCGCCATGTGTCCGACCTGCCGGTCGATGACATCCCGGCACCACTGCAGCTTCGGCGTGAGGTCAGGCGCGAAGCGCATTACCGCGGCCGCATTCCGGATCGGGGCGAGTGGGTTCCGCAGCTCGTGGGCCAGCGTCGCGATGAAGTCGTCCTTCCGGCGATCCGCCTGTCGCAG
>DASRPK010000052.1:0-14739 GCA_035646395.1 Gemmatimonadaceae bacterium
CTCGAACCGTCCGATGGCGGCGTTCTCGTTCCGCCTCCGTAATCGGGGAAAGCGCGGGTGAGCCGGATCCAGACACGGGCCAAACATCTTGATCGCGGAGAGCGCCAAGGCAGCGCGGAGGAACGCGAAGGTTTTCCTGTACGTCAGGCCGTTCAAACCCGACGCTGTTGTGGCGGTCGTTGTTGTGATCGGTCGTTTTCCTCGGCGCGCCTCCGCGTTTCCTTTGCGTGCCTTCGCGATCAAAGGCTGTTGGCGGCGCGCATCCGCTCCTTCCCACCCACTCTAATGATGACGGCTCAGCGCCGCGCGCGAGACTCCGGCAGTTCCAGATCCAGCTCCCGCATCGCCGCTTGATAATACGGATCCGCGGGAGTCAGCCGCGGCGTCGCCTTTGCTTCAACGCTTGGAGCCGGGCCCCGGACCAAGCGCGTGATAAGCTTGAACGCGCCGACCGCCAGCAAGGCGATCAAAGCGAGGCGGAGCAGCATGATAGCCAGCCCCAACACCGTGCCGAACACGCCCAGCAGTAGCAGGCTCACCGGGATTACCAGCACGAGGGCAACGGCAACCTTCACCAGCGTCCAGAGCACCTTCATGGTCGTCCTCCAGCAATTCAGGAAAGCGACCATCACTACGTGGCGACGCGGTCGATTGATTCAGGAAAGCATCTGGCGGAATTTGTCGGCAGGGGCCCGATTTCAGGGGTGATTTCTCGCCAGTCTTACTGCTTCCTGCTCGCGACCGCTGTTGGCCTGACGACTACGGTCGCAGGCGGACAGGCGCCGCCGAAAGTCGAGGTGCAGTTCGCGAATGCCAGCTTCGAAGCGATTGGCGCGCGCCGGGCGGACGGCACGTCAACGCCGATCGGTTGGTATACAGGGGGCGAGGGGTACCTGCTCGCGGTTGATACCGCGCAGCGGCTCGACGGACGATTCAGTCTGCGTTCACTGCGGGTAGACACTGCGAGCGGCGGGCAGCGATTCGGCGTTGCGTCGCAAACGCTGCCGGCGAACGTCGCGTCCGGCCGCACGGTGCGGTTCACTGGGTGGATCCGCACCGAGAATATCACCACCGGCTATGCCGGTCTCTGGCTCCGGATCGACGCTCCGGGAAATCGGATGCTGCACCTCGACAACATGCAAGCTCGTGGCCCCCGTGGCACGACGCCGTGGACGCGGTATGTCATCGAGCTGCCAGTGGACTCGGGCGCAGCCACAATCATCTTCGGCGCCCTCCATCCGGGCTCGGGAACCGCGTGGTTCGACTCACTGCGGATGGAAGCGATCGGAGAAGTCAGACCGAGGGAGGTAGCGTCCGCCCCCGCTTACGCGGCACCTTCGCGCCCCGCTGAGGACTTCACGCGTCTGTTGACCGACACAGAGCTCTCGCTGCCGCCTGACGAGGGAACAGTTCCGGCTGTGGACTCGGTGACGACCGCCTGGGTACGCGCGAACGCGCGACCAATACGATCGCTTGTCGCGCGCGATTTCTCTGACCTGGCTTTTCTGGGTCCTCTGCTCGAGGGCAAACGGATCGTGCAACTTGGCGAAAGCGGGCACGGCGTTCGCGAATTCAACCTCGCCAAGGTCCGGCTGATCCAGTTCCTCCACGATTCGCTCGGATACGACGTACTCGCCTTCGAAAGTTCACTCTACACTTGCTCCCGCGTCGGTCGCACGGCAGCGCGCGCGACGGCGGATGAATTGATGCGCTGGTGCACCTTCCAGGTGTGGCACACGGACGAGGTCCTTGCACTGTTCGAGTACGTAATCGCCACGCAACACACACCGCGTCCCCTCGTACTTTCCGGCTTTGACGTCCAGACCAGCACGGTCGCCGATCGCACACGTCCGGGCTTCTTCCGCCGCGTCGTTGGAGAACTGGACTCGGCATACGCGGCGCGGGTGTACGAGATTGACAGCGAGGTGGTCGCGGCGATGGTGGGCCCGAACGCCGCGTCCTACGCATCGCAGCGCGCCGATACACTCGTCGCCTTCTACGATTCGCTCGCGACCTGGATCGAGGTGCGCAAGGATACCCTCGCGGCGCGGTTCCCGGATGATCGTGCCTCACCGATCCTCGCGCGGCAGGTCGCGCGTTCGGTGTCGCAGTTCGTGCGGACGCGCGCGGCAGGCATGAACGCTGCCGCCACAGAGCTGCGCGACCGCGGCATGGCCGACAACGTCGACTTTCTGCTCGACGAGATGTTCCCGGGAAAGAAGGTGATGCTGTGGGCACACAACTCCCACATCCAGCACCGCGGCTTTGGCGCCGATGCCGAGCTTCAACGCGTTGTTCGTGAGAGTTCGTACGACACCACGCGCACGATGGGCACGTGGATCGCGGAGCGGCGGCGGACGGAGCTCTACACCATCGGCCTCTTCATGTACCGCGGAAGTGCGGCGATGAACAACCGGGTTGTCTATCCCGTGTCGCCTGTTTCACCAGGCAGTCTCGAGGCAATTCTGCACCGCGCTCCGTGGAAATACTCGTACGTCGATCTTTCTCGCGCGAGATCCGGCGCGGGCATGTCCTGGATGTCCCGGCGCATTTCGGCCAAATCCTGGGGAATCAACACGCAGACGATGGTGCCGCGCGCCGAGTACGACGGCATTCTGTTCATCGACACGACGTGGCCGCCTCAGTATTCCGTTCCCCGCCGCTAAACGAGTGATCCGGCTGGCCGGCGCTGGGAATGTCTTGGCCTTAGCTGTGAAATCTGTTCGCGATGACTGCTAGGTCCCGTCCGTGACCCGTTCCGCGGCTTCTCGGGCACATTCCGCCAGGACGGCCGCGCCAACGAAGATGCTCTCCTCAGCGGCGACGAACCGCGGACTGTGCGCCGGAGCCGGTGAACCCCCTTCCTCGCGCGCACCGATGCGCAGGAAACAACCGGGCATCCGCTCCAAATAGCAGGCGAAGTCCTCGCCGCCGAGGTTTGTCACGCCGAACGGCACGACATTGCCCTCGCCGAGCACGCGTTCTGCGGCTTCGCGCGCCCAGCCCGCCTCACGCTCGGTGTTGACGACCGGTGGCGGTCCTCGCTCGATATTGACCTTCGCCGTTGCGCCGTGAGCAGCTGCGACGGAGGTGGCGACTGACGAAACCTCGCGGTGCAGCGCCGCGCGCACCTCGGGCACCATGGCGCGCAAGGTGCCGGTCAGTTGGACTCGTTCGGGGATAACGTTAGGCGCCGACCCGCCGTGGATCGAGCCGATAGTCACGATTGCCGCGACTCCCGGGTCGAGCCGCCGGGAGACGATGGTCTGCAGCGCCCCGATAATCGAAGCTGCGGCGACGATGGGGTCGATACCTTCGTGCGGCCGCGCCCCGTGGGCGCCCTTTCCGATCACTTCTATAGAGAAGGCGTCGGCTGACGCCGCGAGCGGACCAGCTTGTGCGACGACTTGCCCAACCGGGAACCTCCGGTCGACGTGACCGCCGAAAATCGCCTTCACGCCGTCCAGCGCGCCGCTCGCGATGATGGCCGGTGCGCCATTCCCGACTTCTTCGGCGGGCTGCAGTACGATGATGACATCGGAACGCGCTGGCTGCTTCGCAAGGAGCATGGCCGCACCAACCGCCCATGTCGCATGCACGTCGTGTCCGCAAGCGTGCATAACGCCCGGGGTTTCCGAGGCGAATGGCAAATCGGTGGCTTCCTGAATGGGCAGCGCGTCGATATCCCCCCGAATCGCGACGGGCGATCGGCTCCGATCCCGTCCGGGAATTCGCGCGACGACACCGGTCCCTGCGACTCGACGAATTTCGGTGACGCCGAATGACCTCAGCGCCTCCTCGAGACGCTGCGCTGTTCGCTCTTCCTTCCACGAAAGCTCAGGATGTCGGTGCAAATCGCGCCGCAACTCAACGAGCCGCTGAGTCTCGTCTTCGGAAAAGAACTTTTGTGCGTACATCCACGATTCACGATTCACGAAATTGTCGCCTCGCGCACGGTCAAATCTTCGATCCGATCCCGATCGATATCCACACCGAGACCAGCACCATCGGGCACCACCATTGTTCCACGATCCGTCATCTTCCACTCCGGCGTCACGATGTCCTTCGCCCAGTAACGCGAGCTGGGCGATACATCACCTGGCTTCACGAAATTCGACAGCGACGCCAGCGCGACATTGTACGCGCGCCCGATTCCACTCTCCAGCATTCCCCCACACCAGACCGGGATGCCGTTGGACTCACAGAAGCTGTGAATGGCGATGGACGAGGCGAGTCCACCCACGCGCCCAGGCTTGATGTTCACGATGCGTCCGCTGCCAAGCGTCACCATGTCGCGGGCGCGGTCCAATGAGGTGATCGACTCATCCAGGCAAAGGGGGGTTTGCAGGAGCTTCTGGAGTTCGGCGTGCCTGACGAGATCATCGTGCGCCAGCGGCTGCTCGATCATCATCAGGTTCAGCTCATCCAGTTGCGCCAGGTGTTCCGCGTCCTCGAGCGTATACGCATTGTTTGCGTCGGCCATGAGCGGCGCGTGCGGTCCCGCGGCCTGTCGCGCAGCGCGCACGTAGGTGATGTCCGCGCCGGGCATGATCTTGATCTTCACCTTCCGGTAACCCTCGTCGAGCGCCTTGGTGACGCGCGACGCCAGCGCATCGGGATCCGCCTGGATGCCGAGCGAGATGCCGACATCGATCTCCCGCCGGGTACCGCCGATCAGTTTGGACAGCGACATGCCGAGCTGCACGGCTTCGAGTCCCCAGATACCCATCTCGATTGCCGCCTTCGCCATCATGTGGCCGCGGATGTCCTCGTCCAGGATCGGGAACGCATCCCCGGGAGCCGCGATCGACTTGCCAACGACCCTCGGCGCAAGCCATTCCGTGATCGCGAGCCACGCGGTGTCGATGGTTTCGGGTGAATAGTTAGGCAGCTCACCCGCGACACACTCGCTCCAGGAAACGGCGCCGGATCCGTCGCGAAGTTCCAGCAAGGCAATCCGGCGCTCCGTCGTCAGGCCCGACGATATACGGAACGGTTCCTTCAGCGGGAGCCGGATTTCCCGAAGGGTGATCGAGGCGATTTCAATCATGTGCCGGGCTCGAGTCGGTACCACGGTAGCGCATCGTCCGGACGCATGAACGCGCTGACGCGATAACCGGCATCGAGCCAGCTCCGCATCACCTCGCGCAAGACAACGCGCCAGCGCATTGCGGTGGATGTTCCTTCGCGTTGCACAGCGGTGAAATCGGCCGGCACTTGCACGCGAATCGGACCAGCGTGCGATGACGTCGCGCGCAGAAGTTCCGCGGTCGGCAATCCATCATCGCCCACCGGATTGGCAAGCGGAATCGTCTCTCCAGAAATCGGCAGAGGTGATCGCTTGATTTCCCTCCGTTCGCCCAGCTCCCAGCGCACGATGAATCGGTCGGTCGGGAGTGCACCGTGAAGCGTACTGCCCGTGTTCGAACCGTACATGTCCACGACGTATTCGATGGGCATTGCGCCAAGGTGGTTGATGTTGAAGTTGGCGTTCTTCGCCTGCAACGGATCGAAGGTCCAGAGCATCGAGCGGACGCCAAGAGCGGAAACCTTGTCGCGCTGGTACTGCTTCAGTGCCTCGCCAATACCCTGGCCGCGAAGTTCATCCCGGACCGCGAGCATATCGGACCAGTGCACCAGCTCCTTGTCGCGCACGCCGGTGAGTCCAAAGACAAAGCCGACCAACTGGTTGCTCGAGTCAAACGCGCCGGCCGCGACGCCCCCCACCATCTGGCTGACGCGCAGAATCGCCGTCGGCACGCGCTCGGAGAATCCAGCGCCCCACGTCGCTTCCTGCAGCGCGACGCAATCGGCGTATTCTTCGAGCGTGTTCAGGTCGCGTATGGTGATCAATGGGGACTCGTGACTGGTGACTCGCGACTCGGCAGATCCGACGACAAGTGGACACCGCCCGGCAGCCGATACAAGATCAAGTGTCGGCAGCGCCGAGGCCAGAAGGTGCGACAACGAGTCACGAGTCACGAGGCACGAGTTACCCGCCTGGTTCGGGGAGTGCTCCTGCTGCTCGTCGCCATCCCGGTGCTGTCGATCGCACAAGGTCGTTTCGCGAACGGCGTTGCCGAGGTGCCCTACAACGGCGGCTTCACGTTCACACGGATCCGGTACGGTTCGAACGGGTTCCGTCGTAGCGGGGGCGCATGGGCCCACGACTACCCGAGTGCCGACGCCAACATCTCGAAGATCATCCAATACGTCTCACTCATCCCGATCAATGTCTCGGGGACGAACGTGTTCGACCTCGACGACCCCGAGATCTTCCGGCATCCCATCATTTACATCTCGGAGCCGGGCTTCTGGGCCATGACCGACAAAGAGGGTGAGAGTCTTCGGCAGTACCTGCTCAAGGGAGGTTTCGTCATCCTCGACGATTTCGAGGCCGAGCAGTGGTACAACATGGAAGAACAGCTGCGCCGGGCGATGCCGGAACACCAGCTCATCGAAATCGGACCCGATCATCCGATCTTCTCTTCATTTTACCGGCTCGACGACATCTACGTGCCGCACCCGTACGTCACCAACAAGCCGCAGTACTTCGCGCTTTTCGAGGACAATGATCCGAAGAAGCGGATGCTGGCGTTGGTGAACTACAACTCCGACCTTGCCGAATATTGGGAATACTCGGATGACGGTTTCCTACCGATGGCAGTGGAGGGCACGACCAACGAGGCATACAAGCTGGGTGTGAATTACATCTATTACGCACTCATTCACTGATCTTCGCGTCTCCGCGTGATGGTCTTCAACCGCTACAACAATCCAGCCCCGAACATCATGCGCGTTATCCTCATCCTTCTGGCAGTCATGGCGGGTGCAGCTGGCGCCCAGGATACGGCGTCGTACAAGCGATCCTCGAACGGAACGCGAGTTCTCGAGAATGATGCCGGCACCACGATCAAGATCCTCGTTGAGCGCTCGGTACTCGGCGACTCCGGGATCGAAATCGCGGAAGCGACGCTGCCTGTCGGCGCCGGAGCTGGTCCTGCATCTCATCGACATGGGTCGGCCGAAATGATCTACGTGATCTCGGGGGAACTCGATCATGTCGTCAACGGAACCGCGCATCGGCTGACGCCGGGAATGGTAGGCATCGTGAAACCGAGCGACACCGTCATTCACCGTGTGGTGGGCTCAACCCCGGTGAAAGTGCTGCTCATCTGGGCGCCAGGTGGCGAGGTGGAGCGCCTCGCCCAACGGTTCCGTCAACGACCGATCCGTTGAGCCCGATGGAAGCAACCTGAACTGCTCATGGCGAGGAACGGAGGCCTGCGCGTCGGGTCTGAACAATCAGACCCCGATAGGAGGGCGTATGGCGAACCAACCTCCCAAACGAGACGTTAGGCAGCCGAAACCGGGCGAAGACCTCGAACGGCCCCCGCACCTGATTGAGGATCCGGACGAGCATATTGACGAGGCGATCGACGAATCGTTCCCCGCGTCCGATCCGCCGTCGTTCACCCCATCGCGCACCGGACCGCCGTCGAAGAAACCTGACCTGCCAAGTACTGGATTGCCGAGTGATGCGCCGGGTGGGTAAGGCTGGGCGAAAGGCGCAGGACCGAAGCACGCAGGACCTGGGAACGCAATTACGGACTGCGCAACACCTAACGCGGTGGTTCGCCGGCCAGTTGCGCCATCTGCTTCCGGACGTCGGCGACCAGCGGCTGTAACTCGGGATCGGCGTCCTTCCAGAGGTCCACGAATCGACCGTAATACTCCAACGCTTTCTTGCGGTCGCCTTTCGATTCGTACATCTCGCCCAGGCGCCGCAGCGCCGCCGCGAGGAAGAACTCCCGGTTTTCCGCGTCGGTGTTGTGGCCGTTCACGAAGCGTTCGTATTGCGCGATGGCGGAATCCGGTTGGCCGAGCTTCTCGAGTGCGCGACCCTCGTCGAACGCCGTACAGATGAAGCAACGAAGGCCAAGGCGCGCCTGGCGAAAACCGGCCAGCGCTGCTCGATAGTTACCACGCTCATAGGCGATCAATGCCAGCGCGTAGTCGCGCATCCCGTCACGGCGCATCACTTCCGGGGTGATCCTGCCGGCCTGTCGCCGGAGGACTTCATCTGCCTGATCCGCATTTCCCGTCACGGCAAACGCGGCCGCAAGCTCACTGTAGGGACGTGGATCGTTGGCCGGGAGAGAGTCCCACGATACTTCCGCCTGCCGCTTGTCGAGCATGCGCCGGGCTGCGGCCCGGTTGCCGCGGATGATGCCCTCCGCCACCGCCAACACCCACACCGGCGTGGCGGGGCCGACGTCCCGCAACCGACCCTGACGCATGTACAAGTCGTTTGCAAAACGGCGGAATCCCGGGGCGATCTTTGCGACCGAGTCGATGATTTCTTGCGCGCGTTCGTAATCACCGCGCTCCGCAGCGATGCGAGCGCGAAAGTAGGCTACGCGCCGGTGATTCGCGGAATCGACGACCAGGCGAACATCCAGCAGACTGTCTGCCTGCTGAAATTCATCGAGCGTCACGAGTGTCTGGATCAGATTATCCAGGTAGAGGGGCGTTCCGGGTCGGACTGCCAGCGCTCGGCGGTACAGGTTCGCCGCTTCCCGCTTCCGCCCCATATCGCTAACAAACACCGCAAGGTTGTTCATCGCGGTGAGGTCTTCGGGCCACGTTGCCAGCAGTTGCTCGTAGGCCTGGGCCGCTCGTGCGGGGTCATTCTCCACATTCCGGTAGTAGAACGCGGTCACGTGCGCAGCTTCCAGCGGCGGCATCTGATCACGCAGGGCGTACGCGCGCTGCAATGCGGGAACGGCCCTCGCGGGATCGAAGCGGTTGTTCCAGATGGCGCCAATGCGACGCCAGGCCATGCCGAAGTTGGAATCGAGCGCAACCGCCTGTTCGAAAAACTTGAGCGCGTCCTCGGTCCGGGCGCCAGAAAAGAACAGGCGCGACCCCTCGGAGTAGGCGCGCAATGCGGCCAGCGAACGTGTCGTCACCTGCTCGAGCGGCTGTCCCGCTCGCACGGATCGCAACGATTCGCCGATCTGCTCCCTCACCTTCCGCGAAAGCGCTTCAACGGCCGGGATGAGACCAGCCGCATCGGATGCTGACTCGCGTTCCGCCAGCAGGGTGACACTGTCGGCGACACCAATGAGGCGCGCGGTCAGGACATACCCCGATCCCAGCGGAGTGACCTCGCCAATCATCACCGCCTTCGCACCGATGCGTGTCGCCACGCCGTGCGCCGCGTCTTCGCTCAGCGCGAGATCCGGGTTCTGACCCATCAGGCGAAGCGTCGATGCTACTTCGGTGCCCTCGGCCACCCGCAGCACAGGGGACTGCGTGAGATCGATGCGAAACGCTTCGGTGATCGATGTGCCGAGCGTGGAATCGCTCGTGCGATTCGTGAAGTCCGCCAATACGAGTTTGTCGCGCTCGTCCAGCACGCCCGACGACACCAGGGTGGCGAACGGCCCTATGCCCATCGCCCGCAGCGTCATGAACCCGCCGGCCGCCGTCGCCAGTCCGACGAGCGCCAGGGCGCCACCGCCTAACGCGCCGCGCCAGGTAAACAGCCGGTCGCGCAATCCGCCGGTGGCGGGTTCCGAGGTGCCGTGCAGCCGTTCCCGCTCGCGTTGCGCCGTCAGGAGGATGATCGGGAGCCCAATGACCATGAGGACGGCCGCCATCGGCAAGACCCACGACGGCAAACCAAGTCTCCACTCGAGCCACCACGTGGCACCCAGGATCGCGACCGCCGCCGCGACGAACAAGGCTGTGACACGGACCGGATTCACGTGCCGCAGCGCGGCTCGCGTGCCGGACGAGGTGCCGGCAACGACCGGCGTCGGCTGCGTTCCGCTTCCCGGCGTCAACGACGCATCGAGTTGTGGAATGATCTCCGCCGCGCTCTGCCAGCGATCGGCAGCACGCTTCTCCAGGCACCGCATGATCAGCGACGCCAGAGGTGCCGGCACACTCGGTCGGTGAAGGCTGATGGGATCGGGTGCCTGCGTCACGTGCGCCATGAGCAGCGACTGCGGGCTGGCGCCGGTGAACGGCGGACGCCCCGCGAGCATTTCGTACGCGACCGCGCCAAGCGCGTACAGGTCGGCGCGATGGTCGACATGTGGATCGGCCGCAGCCTGCTCCGGCGCCATGTAGGCCGGCGTGCCTAACGCCACTCCCAGCGACGTCAGCCCGGAAGCGCTGCCGGCAGATTCACTGACCGCCTTGGCCACGCCAAAGTCGGTGACCAGCGCATGCCCGCGACTCACCATCACATTGTCAGGTTTGATGTCGCGGTGCACGACGCCCATTTCGTGCGCGTAGGCCAGCGCATCGGTCACTTCGCGCAACAGCCGCACGGTTTCGCCAACCGGGAGCTCACCTTCGCGCGCGAGTTTCGCCCGGAGTGATTCTCCTTCGATGAAGGGCATCACGTACCAGAGGAGATCGCCCGATGCGTTTGCGGTCAACAGCGGCACCACGTGCGGGTGTTGCAGACGGGCGGCGAGCTGGATCTCGCGACGGAAGCGATCCTGGTTGACACTGGCCGCCATCTCCGGCGGCAGCACTTTCACCACGACCTTCCGCGACAGCTTTACGTCCTCGGCCAGGAACACGCGACTCATGCCGCCGCCACCGAGTTCACGCTCGATGCGGTAGTCTTGCCCGAGTGCTTCCGAAAGCCGTTGCGTGAAGTCGGTCAAGGAATTCGTCTGGGTGGAGGCCTGGATAAGGTACGGCTCGAACGACCACAGCGTAAACCGCCGCCTCCCTGGCGCCCCGCGCAATTCCTCTTCACTCCCCGCTCGCTGTGCCGTACGTTGGAGCCCGTGAGTGACATCGGGAATCGCCTCGGCAAGGCTCTGGCCGGCCGCTACGACATCGAGCGCGAACTTGGCCATGGGGGAATGGCCACGGTGCACCTGGCGCGCGACGTCAAGCACGGGCGTACCGTCGCGATCAAGGTGCTCCGACCGGACCTCGCCCAGGCCGTCGGCAGCGAACGATTCCTGCGCGAGATCAACATCGCTGCCCAGCTCCAGTCGCCGCACATCCTTCCGCTGCTGGAATCGGGCGAAGCCGATGGGTTGTTGTACTACGTCATGCCTTTCGTCGAGGGCGACTCGCTCCGCGCACGGCTGGTAAAGCAGGGAACCCTGCCGGCGTCCGAGGCCATGCGGTTGCTGCGTGACATCGTCGACGCCCTGGCCCACGCACACCGCCACAACGTGGTCCATCGGGACATCAAGCCGGACAACGTGATGATCGCCGATCGCCACGCCGTCGTGATGGACTTCGGGGTGGCGAAGGCGATGAGTGATGCGAAGGGAACCTCGGGCCTGACCAGTATTGGAATATCGTTAGGCACGCCGGCGTACATGGCGCCGGAGCAGGCGGCCGCCGACCCGTTCATCGACCATCGCGCCGACATCTATTCGGTTGGCGTCGTCGCCTACGAGATGCTGGCCGGAGCGCCACCATTCATCGGAACGCCCCAAGCCGTGCTCTCGGCGCAAATCGCGAAAGCGCCGGCACCGTTGCTGCAGCTCAAGCCCGACACGCCCCCGGCGGTTGCGCAGATCGTGATGAAGTGCCTGGAGAAGGATCCGGCGAATCGCTACCAGACAGCCGACGACCTGCTGCAGGCTATCGAGTCGCTCGTGACGCCGAGCGGTCACTCACCGCCGCTTGCCGAGACACGATCGACGCGTACGCGCCGGCGCGTCGTTCAGGCCGCCGTCCTGATTGCGATCGTCGCCGTGTCGGCCCTCGCGATGGGACGTGTTCGGAGCGACCGCTGGGTGCACCAGACCGCGCTCCCCGAACTGCGGCGGTTGATCGACGCTGCCGAGAATGACAGCGCGTTCGCGCTGGCGCTCCGGATAGAGGAGATCGCGCCTGACGATTCCACGCTCGGGGCTTCGTGGCCACGGTTTACGCGCCGCGTCGTCGTCAGGTCGAATCCGGAGGGCGCGACCGTATATCGCGCCTCTACGGCTGACACGTCGCAATGGTTCCTCGTCGGCACGACTCCCACCGACAGCGTCAGGCTGCCGACGGGCGTCAGTTTCTATCGCTTCGAGAAGGATGGCCACCGCACGGCGTACAGCCTGTTTCATTCAAACACGGTGTTGGCTGACATCGGATACCTCCCGCCGATGCAGGTGACGCTGGATTCGCTCAACGCGCCGTTTCCGGAAATGATCTGGATCCCGGGTGGATACACCCGTGCGTTCCTGGTCGGCTCCGACGGTGCAACACCCCTCGCGCTTCGCGATTATCGAATTGATCGATTCGAGGTCAGCAACAGCCAGTACAAGGCCTTTGTTGATGCGGGTGGCTACACCGATCGCAAGTTCTGGGAACACGAGTTTGTCGACGAAAACGGACGTACGATCTCGTTCGAAGCAGCAATTGCCGGCTTCGTCGACCGCACCGGTCGGCCCGGTCCCGCGACCTGGGAAGCAGGGACGTTCCCCGCTGGTCAGGGGGATTTGCCCGTTGGTGGAGTGAGCTGGTACGAGGCGGCTGCCTTCGCAAAGTTTG
The DNA here is from genome assembly GCA_035646395.1 of Gemmatimonadaceae bacterium. Lineage (GTDB taxonomy): Bacteria > Gemmatimonadota > Gemmatimonadetes > Gemmatimonadales > Gemmatimonadaceae > JABWBJ01. The sequence continues at coordinate 12,532 of DASRPK010000052.1, forward strand.
CCGGCAAGAGTCTTCCCACGATCTACCATTGGGCGCGCGCCGCAGCAGCATGGAACTCGAAGTATGTCGTTCCTTTCAGCAACCTCGAGGGAAATGGACCGCTGCCAACCGGCACCACGCGCGGCATGAGCATCGGCGGCGTTTCCGATATGGCGGGCAACGTCCGCGAATGGTGCATCAATGATGCCGGCCGGAATCAGCGCTTCATTCTCGGCGGCGGGTGGAGCGACCCCAAATACGCGTTCGTCGATGCGTACGCGCAGCCGCCGATGAATCGCGCCGCGATCAATGGGATTCGCCTGGCGAAGTACGAGAGCGGCGACACGATTATCGCGCAGGCAGCGCGGCCGATCCCGCGCGCGTTCACAGACTATTCTCGCGAGCGGCCCGTGTCAGATGCGGTCTATGCGAGCTACCGCCCCTATTTCGACTATGACCCGATCGCGCTCGACGCCAAGGTCGAAATGCGCGACTCGACGGCTGGAGACTGGATCGCGGAGAAGGTGAGCTTCACCGCCGCGTACGGTGGCGAACGTATGACCGCGTGGCTCTACATCCCGCGCAACGCCAAACCGCCGTACCAGACTGTCGTACTGTTTCCGGGTTCGGGCGCCATCGGGGCCGGGCCCTTTAACGGCGTGTTGCCCCCCGTCCTGAACTACGTCGCGCCCAGCGGGCGCATTGCGGTTTACCCGATCTACAAAAGCACGCACGAACGATCGGACAGCCTTCGCAGCGATCTCGCCGATCAGTCGATCTTCTGGCGCGATCACGTCGTGATGTGGGTGAAGGACTATCGGCGAACGCTCGATTATCTCAGCACCCGCGCCGACGTCGACACGACGAAATTTGCGTACTTCGGGTTCAGCTGGGGCGGGTACATGGGTGGGATCATTCCCGCGGTGGAGCCGCGCATCAAGGCCTCGATGCTGTACGTCGCCGGCCTGACGATGGAACGTGGACGACCGGAAGTGGAACCGATCAATCACCTGCCGCGCGTCAAAAGTCCAGTGCTGATGCTGAACGGGAAGTACGACTTCTTCTTCCCCAGCGAAACGGCGCAGAAACCGTTCTTTGAATTCCTCGGCACTCCGGCTCCGGACAAAGTGTGGAAGTTGTACGAAGGCGGGCATGACGTGCCGCGCACGGAGCTGATCAAGGAATCACTCGCCTGGCTCGATAAATACCTCGGGCCGGTAAAGAACTGATCTCACGCGGAGGCGCGGAGATCGCGGTGAATTAACAAATAAGCTGGCGGCTTCTCTCCGCCGGCTTCGCGTCTCGCGTGAGCTATCCTGCGGTAATCGCAGCTGGTTGGCCGCCAGTATGCCAGAACAACACAGTGCCCGCGGCATCAAACTCTCCACGCCGTGCGCGGTTGATCAATCCGGCCATCGCCTTGGCTGTGTACCAGTGATCAGTCAAGATCGCCTCGAAACGCGCAGCAAGTTCCTGCGCGACATGCGACTCGTCTGTGGGCACGCCATATCCCCCGCCCACAAACGTGTCGTCCACCTCACAGCGCTGCGCGCCACCTAACGATCCGACCGGTAACCCAAGGCCGGACTCGATGCCTCCCACCAGTCGCAGGACGACGTCCCGGATCTCGCGCGCCGAATCATCGGCGCTGATGCCGATGACGCGCGTCGACGGCGAATAGAGCGCGCAACCGGCAATCAAACCGGCCTGCGTACCGCCTGACGATGTCGCGTGCACGATCACGTCCGGCGTCACCCCCTGGGCGACCAGCTCTCCGACGCCTCGCGCGATGGCCATTGCGCCGAGCGGTGTCGAGGCGCCGAGTGGAATGATGAAGGGGTGCCCGCCTGACGAGCGAAGGTTGGCCGCAACCTGGTTCATCATCGGCGCTCGTTCCTCTCGCGACGAGACGTGTGTGAGTTGGGCTCCATACGTGGAGACAAGAAACGCGTTCCCCGTCGGCCGTTCCGGCCGGGATCCGTTCACGACGATGTGACAGGCGAGACCAAGCTGCGCCGCAACAGCCGCAGTCGCCCGGCAATGGTTCGATTGCACTCCGCCACAGGTGATCAGCGTATCGGCGCCAGTGGCAATGGCCTCGGCGCCGACGAGTGTCAGCTTCCGCACCTTGTTGCCACCGAAGCCGAACGGGATCGCGTCGTCGCGCTTGGCGAGCAATCGTGCCCGCAATCCGATCACGTCGCGGAGCCGCGGGAGTTCGTCGATTGG
>DASRPK010000053.1:0-3726 GCA_035646395.1 Gemmatimonadaceae bacterium
GTCAGCCACCAGGGAGCGCGGCGCACCTACGATCTCGATCTGCCTGACGACGCTTTGAACCCCTTCGGTCGACGCGATGATGCCGATCGTGCCGGATGCGGTGTCGTCTGCGACCAGGCGATCGCCGCCGACGACCCGAACACCCGGCCGCTCAACGAGGAACTCGACGGGTCCGGTTACGGGATCGCCGTCACCATCGAACAGGCGCGCCACCAATGGTGCGATCGCTCCACTCGCATCGCGAAGCGTGTCGCCGGCAACAATCGACGGCCACGCAAAATCGCCTAACTCGATTGCGACGATCTCGTCGGGATCCACCGAAAGGTCGATGCACGACGCCGCCACCAGCGTCGCTGAAATGATGCCACACCAGCGTATCGCCGCCTGACGCTTCAACGGAGTCGCTCGGCCAGAATGGTGGCGAGGTTTACGTACGCCTGCGCCGCCGGATCGGATGGTGTGCGCAACACGACCGGCTGACCCGCCGCAAATGCGTCGACCGCCGCCACGGTCCGTGGAATCGAAAGGTCGAACAGCATGTTTGCCGGCAGGTGCGACCGTACGTATTGCGCAATGCGTTCGGACGCGGGGTTTGCCGGGTCATGCATCGTGAGCAGGATGCCGTCCAAGGTGAGCCCCTCATTCGTCGCGATGATCTCCTGGATACCCCGCAGGATCTGCGGCGTTGTCTGGAGGGCGAGGGGTTCACTCTGGAGCGGGACGATGGCCCGGTCGCTTGCCGCCAGGACGCGCTGCACAACCGGTCCCAGACCGGGGGGCGTGTCCACGACAACCACATCACACCGTTCGCGCGCAATCGCCAGCAGTTGATGCACCATGTCGGTGCTGGAGACGAGGTTGATGTAGTGCGTATGATCGGCTTCGTCCGTGACACTGCCGGCGAGAATCACACGCAGCCACGGCAGTGACGTGGGCAGCAGCACTTCGCGCAGCGATCGCGCGCCCGAGAGGTAATCGGCGAAGCCATACGCCGTGTGTCCGCGGCGTAATCCTGCGCCGTAGCGCACCGCACCCTGCGGATCCATGTCGACCAGGAGGGTCTTGAGGCCACGGCGTGCAAATGCCGCGGCCAGGTTCACCGACGTGGTCGTCTTACCAACACCGCCTTTCTGACTGACGACTGCGAGGACGCGCCCCACGCTACTGCTCAGAGGACGGCGGTGAGGCGGGAAGGTCTTTTGGGCGGAATGAACCGCTGTGGTCTGCCTTGAGCGATGCGAGCGTTTCCCGGGCGTGCTCGATCCAACGCTCCGGTTCGCCGCTCGCGGGCGGAGCTGCCAGGAAGGCCTGGAGATGCTGAATCGCCTCGTCCCGCTCGCCACGCTTGATGTGGAGAAAGGCAAGGCCGTAGTGCGGACCGGAAAGCGCCGGCTTGATCAGGAGTGCCTGTCGGTAGGCCTTGATCGCTTCCTCGAACCGATTCACGCGCGTGAGCGCGATGGCGAGGTTTTGCAGCGCCTTCGTGTCCTCCGGCTTGGCGCGCAAGGCAAGGCGGTACGAGGTGATCGCTGCGTCAAAATCTCCGGACCGCTCCAGCGCGAGCGCCTCGTTCATGTAGTCGAGACGCTGAGGTTTCAACTCGCTTTCGGACCTGCCGCCGAAGAGGCGGCTCAACCAGGACATTCTCTCGTATGCGATGTTGAGACGCGGACGGGAAGTGCCGGAACACTGATGTGCCCTGGCGCGATCGATCCGAAACTAACGAGGGCAAAGGGCATAGGGCAAAGGGCAAATCCACCGCACGCGCGTCGCGTCGCGCGTGGCAGCGCTCGCGGAGCATGGGAGCGCAGGATACCTTGCACACTCGTTCCTCGACGCGCACCAGAACATCTCACTATGTCGCGCCGCTACAAAGCCGATCCGTCGAAGGGCTATTTCCAGGTCGAATGGCCCTTATTCGGAGAACTGTCCCGCGCGTTGGCACTGAAGGTTGCGCGCGACTACGATCCGGAGATTGTCGTCGGCATCGCGACCGCCGGCGTCATTCCGGGCGCCGTGATTGCGGCCATTCTCGACCGTGATTTCCGCTCGATCCTCATCTCCCGCCGCAACGAAGAAGCGACGGTTCGTCAGACGCCGGCAGTGCTCGGCGCGGCGCCCCAGGAGGTCGGAGGCCGTCGCGTGCTTATTGTGGATGAGACCTGCGACAGCGGCGATACGATGCGCCTGGCCGTCGCAGCCCTGGTCAACGCCGGTGCGCGCGAAGTGAGGACGGCGGTTTCATTCCGCACCGGTTCGTACGAACCGGATTTTCATGGACTGGAAACCGAGAGCGTGATCGTCCTGCCTTGGGATCGCGAGATCCTGATCGACGGCGATCTGGTGCCGAATCCGAAATACGAAGGGGAAGAGTAGGAGGCAGGAAGCAGGAAGGCGGAAGCAGGAAGCAGGAAGCAGGAAAGGAACGAAGCGTTGAAATCTTGAGGGCCCGCAGACGTTAGTCGCGGGCCCTCGGTCCTTCCCTGCTTCCTGCTTCCTGGAATTACGTCTGCTTTCTCACCGCCGCTTCATATTCGGTTCCGCGACCCATCTCTTCGTAGACAGCGTCCATGACATCGGGGCTGCCGACCAGGAAGCGGCAGCGCTCGTGACCCGCTGAGCGGCATTCCACTTCGAGTACCGCCACGGGTGCGCCGGCCAGACGGCCAAACAGGTCGGCGAACATGCCGGTCGTCAGATGACACGATGGCTGCTGTGCGCCGAGGTTAGGGTCGCACTCGCCCCAGTCGGGAGAGTCCAGCGTCGCGACCACGTCGTCAATCGAGCCGACGTGCAGCGTGCCCCACCCGTGATCGCTGAAATATTCCGATGCGCGATGCTGGAAGGCCTCGACGTCGAGGTCTTCGATGCCGATCTCGGACCGCTCGGCCAGCCACCCCTTGAAGGACTCATAGAGCGTTGCTCCGCCCGCGTAACCCGCCTCCTGCAGCGTGACCGCCGACTGCGGATCCCCGCTTCGCAGCAATGCGGCGCGCAGAGAGAGGAGTGACGCGCGCGTCACCGTGAGCATGTCCCGCCGATCTGTCGTCGTCACGACCATGTAATCCCCGCTACGTGAGGCGCCGCCTCAGCTCCGCTTCGTCAATCACTTCAACACCAAGGCTGCGTGCTTTTTCCAGCTTGCTGCCGGGCGAATCACCTGCGAGGACAAATGTCGTCTTTTTCGACACACTGTCCGTAATTCGTCCCCCGTGCTGCTCGATCAACGCCGCTGCCGCCTGCCGGCTCAGCGACGGAAGTGTCCCCGTAATGACGACCGTCTGGCCACGCAGGACACCGTCGCCTGCGACCGCCTGTGGCTCCTCGAATGTGAGCTGCCTCACACGCAGCTTTTCGATGAGCTGCACTGCCGTATGATCTCGAAAGTAATCGGTGACCGAGTGGGCAATCACATCACCGATACCGTGCACCGACGCGACACGTTCCTCTGAGGCCGCCGCGAGCGCGTCCATCGTCCGGAACTCCCGGGCGAGCAGTTCAGCGGCTGTTGCGCCGACGTGGCGAATCCCGAGCCCGAACAGAAGGCGCGACAGGGGCTGTTGTTTCGACGCGTTGATCGATGCAACCAGCTGCTCGGCGCTCTTCTTCGCGAAGCCCTCCAATTCCAGGAGTTGCTGAGGCGTCAGCGCGTAAAGATCCGCGACGTCATTCACCAGCCCCGCATCCACGAGTTGCGCGACGCGCGAATCCCCGAGGCCGCGGATG
>DASRPK010000054.1:0-2238 GCA_035646395.1 Gemmatimonadaceae bacterium
CCTGCTGGTGTCGCACCAGGCAAACCGTCGGATCATCCTGTCGGCCGCGGCAAAGCTGGGCGTCCCGGAGCAGAAGGTCGTCATCAACATCGAGCGGTTCGGCAACACCACGGCGGCGACGATTCCGCTCGCGCTCAACGATGCGGTCGCGGACAAGCGGCTCAATCGCGGCGATCTGGTGCTGATGGTTTCCGTCGGCGCCGGATTCACCGTTGGATCGCTGCTGTTGAGGTGGGGACTCAAGGAATAGGAACTCCCAACTTCCAACTTCCAACTCCCAATTCCCAACTCCACGGACCGAGGGTGACAATAAGCTTGGTTTGGGAGTTGGGAGTTGGAAGTTGGGAGTTGATTTGAAGAAGCGTCCACCAGTCACGCGGCTCCGTCAGCTCACTCCCAGCCAGGAGAAGCGCCTCGACGTGCTTCGTCGCGTCTCCGGCATGCTCGACTCGGCGATGCTGGTGCCCGGGACCGGGATCCGCTTCGGACTGGACCCCATTCTCGGGCTGATTCCCGGCCTCGGCGACTTCGTCTCGCCGCTCTTCACCATCGGCATCCTCTGGCAGGCGCGTGATCTGAGCATCCCGAAGGTCGTTCAGCTCCGGATGATCTTCAACGTCGCCATCGATACGCTGGTCGGGATCGTGCCGGTCGCCGGAGATCTGTTCGACGTCGCGTGGAAGGCGAATGACATGAACATGGCGCTGCTCGAACGACACGCCTACGAGGAGCACCCGGCGTCGACACGCGACTGGGTGTTCGTATCGTCGATGATTGCGCTCCTTGTGGTCCTCGCGGTGGCGCCGCTCCTCCTCCTCGGATGGGTCACCAGCCTTGTCGCCGGAATGTTCAACTGATCGTGGCAGCGCGCGAACCGTCTCGACCGTCGCGTGTGTTTCTCCTCTCGCCGGCAAACTGCGGGGGCGTGCGGGCCCGGATGGCGATGTCGCCGGTCGCGCAGTTCGCGCTCGCCAGGCAGCTGAGAACGGCTGAGGGCGCGTCGCTTGGCGACGTGTTCAGCTTCGTGAGCGGTCTGTATTTCCGCGGCAAGCTCGCTTACGCGCGACGATTCGCGCAGCCGCCGGATCCCTCCGATCCCGTCGCCGCCGGTGGCGTCCTGGTCATCACGCCGAACGCCGGGTTGCGATCGGCGGACACGCCCATCGGCCTCGAGTCGTTCAAGGCGTTTGCGGGCGTGTCCATCGACCTGGCGAATCCCGCGTACCGCCAGCCGCTCGAACGGGGCGCCGGGGCGCTGCTCGCTGCTCTAGGCTCCGACTGCGAGGTCGTCCTGCTCGGCAGCATCGCGTCGGGTAAGTACGTGGAGGTCCTGCAGCCGGTGTTTGGCGACAGGCTCGTGTTTCCAGCGGAGTTTGTGGGACGGGGAGACATGAGCCGGGGCGGCCTGATGCTGCGTTGCGTGCTGTCGGGAACCGAGCTCGACTACGTGCCAGTTGCCGGAGCGCTCCGCCGCGGACAGCGCCCGCCCAAGCTCGCGCCGGTCAGGGGCATTCTTCGTCAGACGAAGGAACCCTGATCGATGGCGAACCCGCGCCCGCAGATCCCGACCGACGTCGATAACGCGACCCTGACCGTTGCAGGACGCGAAGTGCGGCTTACCAACCTGCCGAAGCCGTTCTGGCCGGAGCTCGGCATCACCAAAGGCGCGCTCATTCAGTACTACGTCGACGTCGCGCCGGTGCTGCTGCCGCACATCTCCGACCGCGCGATGGTGATGAAGCGGTATCCGCACGGCGCCGCGGGACCGTTCTTTTTCATGAAGCGGGCGCCGACCCCGCGCCCTGACTGGATCCGCACGTGCGCCATCGAGCACGAGTCCGGCAACATCATCGACTTTCCGGTCATCGACGACGTCCCGTCGTTGATGTGGGTCATCAATCTCGGCTGCATCGACTTGAACCAGTGGTACGCGAAGTGCGACGACGTCGATCGTCCGGACTACGTGCACTTCGACCTCGACCCCGGAGAAGGCGCCACGTTTCCACAGGTGCGCGAGTCGGCGCTCATCGTTCGCGAGTCGCTTGAAACACTGGGCATGAAGCCGCTGGTGAAGACCAGCGGCTCCAAAGGGCTGCACGTCTATGTCCCGATCGTGCGCGGTCCGGTGCAGAAAGCAGTCTGGACGTTTGCCAAGGCTCTGGCGGTCGAACTGGCGTCGCGGCACCCCGCGTTGATGACCTCCGAGTACCGGGTGGCGAAGCGCCCGCGCGGGCGTGT
>DASRPK010000055.1:0-15827 GCA_035646395.1 Gemmatimonadaceae bacterium
TTTACCCGTCTACCCGTCTTTCACGGTCACGAGTCACGAGTCACGCGTCACGAGTTCCCGTCGCACCGGCGCAGGGAGCAGCGGCGCCAGCCATTGCCCCGTGATCGATCGCGGATTCCGCGCCACGTCTTCCGGTCTTCCCATCGCGACGACTTCGCCGCCGCCATCACCCGCTTCTGGTCCAAGGTCGATCACCCAGTCGGCGAGCTTGATCACGTCGAGGTTGTGTTCGATCACCACCAGCGTATGGCCGGCGTCGAGTAGCCTGTCGAATACACCGGCGAGTTTCCGGATGTCGTCGATGTGCAACCCCGTCGTCGGTTCATCCATGATGTAGATCCGACGACCCTTTCCATCACGCTGGCCTTTGCGTTCGCCCGACGTGAGCTCGCGCGCGATCTTGATGCGTTGCGCCTCGCCGCCTGACAACGTTGTGGCTGACTGGCCCAGGCGAAGGTAGCCGAGTCCAACTTGCTGGAGCTGCCAGAGCGATTGACCGAGCTTCTCTTCCCATGCGAAGAAGCGAATCGCCTGGTCGACCGTAAGCTGCAGAACGTCGTAGATCGTCTTGCCGCGGACCGCTACTTCGAGGACGTCAGGCTTGAATCTCCGGCCGCCGCAGGTGTCACATGGCACGAACACGTCGGCCATGAACACCATTTCGATCTGTTGGACACCGGCGCCTTCACATGTTTCGCATCGCCCGCCAGCGACGTTGAAGCTGAACGTGCCGGGCGTGTAGCGTCGCTCGCGCGCCAGTGGCTGCGATGCAAAGATGCGCCTGATTTCGTCGTACGCCTTCACGTACGTTACCGGATTCGATCGCGGCGTGCGGCCGATAGGCTCCTGGTCGATCAGCACAACGGCATCCAGCGATTCGGTCCCGAGCAGGGCAGTGTAGGCGCCGACACGCTCGCCCAGATGGCGGCGGGCGCTCGTTTCGCCGGCCAGCACGGTTTCGAGTGCGCGGTAGAGCACGTCGTGGACCAGCGTACTTTTTCCCGACCCTGACACGCCCGTCACGACCGTCAAGACGCCTAACGGGATCTCGATGTCGACGTCCTTGAGGTTGTGCTCGCGTGCCCCTTTGAGCACGAGTCGCGAGCGCCCGAGCGGTCGCCGTTTCGCGGGGACTGGAATCGACGCGACGCCGGTGATGTACTTACCGGTCAGGGGACTGCGGCCGGCGTCGGTGACCGGTCCCTCGAACACGATGCGGCCACCTTGTTCGCCACTTCCCGGTCCGAGCTCGATCAGGTGATCGGCCATCCGGATCGCTTCCAGGTCGTGCTCGACGACCAGCACCGTGTTGCCCATATCGCGCAATCGCCGCAGCAGAGAGAGCAGGCGGTCCATGTCCCGCGGATGCAGGCCAATCGACGGCTCGTCGAGGACGTACAGCGTGTCGACCAGGCGTGCGCCTAGCGAGTTGGAGAGCGCGATCCGCTGCGCTTCACCGCCGGACAGCGTACGCGTGGCACGGTCCATCGTGATGTATCCCAGTCCCACGTCGCACAGGAATTCCACGCGATCGCGCGCTTCTCGCAGCACGTGGGACGCGACTTCCATATCGAATGTGCTGAGCGCGAGGGTGCTGATCCAGACGCGCAATTCGTCGATCGTGAGCGCGGCCACCTGGGCGATGGTGCGCCCATCGATGCGCACGTTCATGGCGTCCGGCTGGAGTTTCGTGCCGTGGCACGTGTGACACGTCTGCGCCGTCTGGTACTGCCGCAGAAAAACCCGGATGTACTGCTTGTATCGTTTCTCCTCGAGGTCGGAGAGAAAGGGCATGATCCCCTTGTAACTCCGGGTCCTTGCATGCAGCAGCTTGTTCCGCTGCTCGACCGTGAGTTCGCGCCACGGCTTTCCCATGGGAATGCCTTCTCGTGACGCGAACGCCGCCAGGGTTCGGCGCCGACCGTCGTAACGTGGCTTGGTCCACGGGTCGATCGCACCCTCTTTCAGTGACCGCTCCGGGTGTGGAACGATCAGGACTTCATCGTACTCGAGTGTCGCCCCGAATCCGTTGCAGGTCTGGCACGCGCCACGCGGATTATTGAAGGAAAACAGCTGCGGCGAAGGCGTCGGCGCCCGAAATCCATCGTTAGGGCACTCGAAGCGTTCCGTGAAGCGAAGCTCGTGACTCGTGACTCGTGACTCGCCAGGTCCTCTGACCTCTGACCTCTGGCCTCTGGCTTCGTTCTCTGGCCTCTGACCTCCAACCTCTGACCTCATGAGGACGACGCAATCCCCGTCACCGTCCCGAAACGCTGTCGCCACCGACTCCGCAATCCGTCCCGCCGAATCCGGATCCGATGTCAGTCGATCCACGACGACGAGGAGTGTCGACGCGCGCGTGAGTGACACGCGTTCCTGCGCGACCTCTTCCAGCGTCTTCACATCGCCATTCACGACGACGCGCAGGAAACCCTGGGCGCGCAGGTTCTCCGCTACCATGGCGTCAGTGACTTTCGACGAAAGCTTCAGCGGAAAGGCGACGAGGAATCGCGTGCCAGCAGGCAGGGCGAGCAACCGGTCGGTCGCTGACTGGACGGTATCCGGCTTCAGCTCGCGACCACAGCGCGGGCAGAACGTGTGGCCGATCCGCGCCCAGAGCAGGCGCAGGTAATCGTACACTTCCGTTGACGTGCCGACCGTCGACCTGGATGTCCGCGTCGGGTTTTTCTGCTCGATCGCGACCGCCGGCGACACCCCATCGACGCCGTCGACGTCCGGCTTCTCCATCCGCTCGAGGAACTGGCGTGCGTAGGCCGACAGCGATTCGACATAACGGCGCTGTCCTTCGGCGTACACTGTGTCGAACGCCAGGGAGGACTTGCCCGACCCCGATGGGCCGGTCACCACCGTTAGGCGTCGCCGGGGGATCGCGACGTCGAAGCCCTTGAGGTTGTTCTGCCGGGCACCCCGGACGAGTATCGCGTCCTTCACTACCCAAAGCTAAAGGCCCGCTGCGTGCTGATTGCGTATTGCTGATGCATGGAGCACGCTGCTCCAAGCGCCAGTACGCTGCAAACAGCCATAATGCAATCAGTAATCAGCACGAAGCTGGATCGGTTAGAACCTCCCAAGTCCCGTCGTCATCGCTGCTTGCGTGCCCTGAGGGTCGCGGAATAGCTTCCCTCTCCCGCGGGCGGCGGGGCAGTCGCGGTCGGTCGAGGCTGCCGATAGCTTCATGCGCCGTCCAATCCCATCAACCCCAGATGCGACAATTCAAGGTACGCGCGACCGTGACCCAACCTCTTCGGGATCCCGCACAGCGCGTTCTCAACTCCACGCTCCTGGGGCTTCGCGCGCCGGGGCTAGTCACATAGTGGAGATGCACGTCGCCGCCCGCAGTGACGTGGGCATGGTGCGTTCGGGAAACGAGGACTCCTTCTTCGCACACGCAACGAAGGGGGGAGGGCTCTTCATCGTCGCGGACGGCATGGGTGGACACGCCGCCGGTGAAGTCGCCAGTGAAATGGCTGTACAGATCGTATCACGTGAACTCGGCGACCTGCACCACCTGACCGGTCAGGCGCCGCGCGAAAAGGTTGCCGAATCCATCCGCAGCGCGAACCGGGCGATCTACGAGCGCACGATCAGCGAGTCCGACAAGCAGGGGATGGGGACCACGGTCTCCGTGCTGCTCGTTTCCGGTGCGCGGTGGCTGATCGGACAGGTCGGCGACTCACGCATCTACCTGCTCCGCGACGGCGCCTTGACGCAACTCACCAAGGATCATTCCTACGTCCAGGAACAGGTCGACGCCGGACTCCTCACGCCCGAGCAGGCCCGCTACCACCCCTACAGCAACGTGATCACTCGTTGCGTCGGGGCGAGTGAAGAGGTCGAAGCCGACACCTTCTCCGGCGAGTTTCGTTCCGGCGACGTGTTTCTGGTCTGTAGCGACGGACTGACCGGAATGGTCGACGATCGCCGGCTGCAGCAGCTTCTCCTGTCGCGGGCTTCGGCGGGTCGCATCGTGGACGCACTCATCGCGGAAGCGAATTACCGTGGCGGACTTGATAACGTCACAGCGGTCGTGGTGCAGATCCTGTCGGCCGACACCGGCGACGACGAGAAGACCGAAGAGTCCCCCGCGCTCGCGACGCCGACCAGCAACCCGGCAACCAACGCCGCCTGATGGCCGACGAAACGGTCGGCGCCCTTGCTGAGCTTTACCTCGGCAACCTGCTGTATGCGCTCGAGCGGTGCGCGATGGCGCTCGAGGACGACGGGAAGGCGGACGATGCTGCTTTCTATCGGGCTATCGCGCGGAAGCTTGCGCAGGCGAGAGGAAAACATGCTGACTCCTGAGTGCTGATAGCTGATGCTTGAGTGGACACGCCAAACGCCATTCCCTCAAGCAAATCGTTCGAGCATCCAGCTATCAGGCATCAGCCCATCAACGCCTCCCCGTTTGCCACCCGCGACCGAACGCCTGATTCAGGCATCGTCGCCAGCCTCATCACCGCCTTGCGATCGAGAGTAACGGGCCGCGCCACGAACACCCGCAGCCATCGCGCCGACCGATACAGTTCGTTGGAAAGCTGAGGAAGATTGATCGATCCCTCGAATCCCTCACTCGTCAACCGCTTCACGGTGCCGTTGCGCTGCAGAACGGGAAGATCGAGGTCCAGCATCAGCGTCTTCGCGGGGTAATCGAGCAGCAGCTCACCGGGTTCAAGTCCCACCTCTCGCGCAATCTGGTTCTCGGCTGCTGCCACCAGCCGCCGGTCCGAGGCAATCCACTCGGCAGCATCCTCGGGAAGGTCGGCGCTCGGACACTCGAACGCCCGTTTGTAGAGGCGACGCTCGCGCAGCCCCTGGAGGAGCCGTGAGGGCGCGCGTTCCTCCAGTTGGTGCAACAATGCTTCGTCGCTGAACGACGCCAGCGTCCCGACACTCAGCGCTCCCTGATCGATCGCGTCCGCGACGAGGCGTTTGTACATCGCCGTCGCGCTGCGCACGGCGTGGTGCCAGTACACGTTGCGGTACATCTGGTACTTCGCGAACAGCAGCGATTCCAGCGCCGAAAGTCCCTTCTCGGAAACGCCGACCGTCTGGCGACCGGTGACAGGATCGTGGACCAGCGTGAGCGAGTGAATCAGCCGATCGACGTCGATCTCCCCGTATGTCACGCCACACATCAGCGCGTCCCGCTTCAGGTATTCGATCTTGTCGAGGTCCAGCGAGCCGGAGATGAGCCCTTGCAAGGTGCTTTTACTCCTGCCGCGAATGAGCTCCACCACCTGCGCCGGAGCCTCTTCGTCGATCGCGTCGTGGAGAACCTCCGCGATTTCGCCGCGCGTCAGCAGCGCCCCGGCCACGTCCTCATGATGTGGCGCGCCGATTTCTTCCAGCGCGTGGGAGAACGGATAGTGCCCGATATCGTGCAGCAGGGCCGCGACGGAGACGATGCGCGCCTCGCGCGCCTGCCCGGTCTTCAGGTCACCACGCGCCTGCAGCAGTTCGAGGGTGCGGCCAGCCAGGTGCCACGTGCCTAACGCATGCTCGAATCGCGTGTGCGTTGCGCCCGGATACACCAGGTACGCGAGCCCGAGTTGTCGGACGTAGCGCAACCGCTGGAACGCACGCGTGTCGACGAGCCGTAGCGCCAGGTCGTCGAGCGTGATGTTGTTCCACAGCGGGTCGCGAATTATGTCAAACATTCACGCCGAGGCCAGAGTCCAGAGGCCAGAGGCCAGACCCAAGGGCCATAGTAACCAAAGCCGGGCGCCCGCGGGTGTTCACAAGTTCAGTTGCAGTATTCGCGAGAATTCGATGAAATCCGTGAGATTCGCGGCCGTTCTGGAAGTTGACCTACCTGCGATATCCAACTATTTCGGTCCCGCGTCGCGGATCGCGGCATCGACACTTCCAAACTTCTCAAAATTCTTCCGGAACATCTCCGCCAGCTTGTGCGCCTGCTCATCGTATTTTGCCGCATCAGGCCACGTACCCCTCGGATTCAGGACCTCATTCGGGACATCGGGGCACTCCGTGGGAATCGTCAGGCCGAAAATCGGATCAACCCCCGTCTTCACGCCGCGCAACTCACCCGACAACACCGCGCGGATCATCGCCCGCGTGTGGGGGAGCTTCATGCGCGAGCCGACGCCGTATGGTCCGCCGCTCCATCCCGTGTTGACGAGCCAGACATCCGACCCATGCTTGTCGATCAGCGTGCCAAGCATGTCGGCGTATTTCGTGGGGTGCCAGACCAGGAAGACGGCGCCGAAACAGGAGCTGAAGGTCGCCTGCGGTTCCGTAACTCCCCGTTCGGTGCCGGCAACTTTCGCCGTGTATCCGGACATGAAGTAGTACATCGCCTGCTCGCGTGAGAGCTTCGCGATGGGCGGCAGTACGCCGAAGGCGTCAGCCGTCAGGAAGACGATGTTCTTCGGGTGGCCTCCACGACCGTTAGGCACGTGGTTGCGGATGTACGGCAACGGGTACGACGCGCGCGTGTTCTCCGTAATCGACTGGTCGGCGAACTTCACCTGACGGGTCACCGGATCGAGCACGACGTTCTCGAGAATGGTCCCGAACATCTGCGTGGTGGCGTAGATGTCGGGCTCCTGCTCCTTCGAGAGGTTGATCACCTTCGCGTAGCAGCCGCCTTCGTAGTTGAACACCCCCTGGTCGCCCCAGCCGTGTTCGTCGTCGCCAATCAGCGACCGCTCGGGGTCCGCGGAGAGTGTGGTCTTGCCGGTACCGGACAATCCGAAGAACAGCGCCGTGTCACCCTTCGGCCCGATGTTGGCCGAGCAGTGCATCGACAACACGCCGTTTTTCGGCATCAGGTAGTTCATCACCGTGAACATCGACTTCTTCAGCTCACCCGCGTACCGCGTGCCGCCGATGAGGATCATCCGCTTCGCCAGGTGCAGGACGATGAACGTGCCGGTTCGCGTGCCGTGCGCCTCGGGCGTCGCGTGGAACTCCGGCGCGTGGAGCACCGTGAAATTCGGGTCGAAGTCCGACAGCACGTCCGGCGCGGGCCGGATGAACATGTTCCGGACGAACGCCGCATGCCAGGCGTTAGGCGTCACGTAGCGGACGCTCAGCCGATTGGTATCATCGGCGCCGCAGAAGAGGTCCTGGACGAACAGGTCCTCCCGCGCGTTGAGGTATGCGTGCACGTCGGCCAGCAGCTTCTCGAAGTGCTCGGCGCTGATCGGCTGGTTGACCTTCCCCCAGTCCACATCCCCCTCCGTGCCGGGCTCCCGGACGACGAACTTGTCGTTAGGTGAGCGGCCGGTGTGGGGCGCGGTCGTGGCGACAAACGGTCCCATGTCGGCAAAGGTCCCCTCGCCGCGCCGCACGGCGGCCTCGATGAGCGCAGCGGCCGTCAGGTTCCAATGGACAACGCCCGCCGGCGTGAGTCCCTGCCGGGAGAGTCGTCGTTCAGTGCCGGCGTTCGTCGCGGTGACGGGCTCGGTCTGGGTGGCCATTGTTGTAAGAATCTGGTTTTAAAGAGTCGGAACGGAAAAGGCGCCAGGCAGGGTCGGCATCGGCCGCTGTACCGACGACTGGACACGATCCTGCGCGTCCATCACTGCGACCGCCGCCATGTTCACGATATCCTGAACATCGGCACCCTGCTCCAACACGTGGACTGGCTTGTTCATGCCCACGAGGATCGGGCCGATCGCCGTCGCGCCACCGAGATGATGCAGCAGCTTGTAGGCGATGTTGCCGGCACTCAAGTTCGGGAATATCAACACGTTGGCTGGCTCTTTCAAGGAGCTGAACGGGAAGGATTCCGTGAGCGTTTCGGCGTCGACGGCGGTGTCCGCCTGCATCTCCCCGTCCACCATGAGCTTTGGATCGCGTTGCCGGAGCAGCTCAACGGCCCGCGCCACTCGCGCCGCCTCTTCGCCACGTACCGACCCGAAGTTTGAGAAGGAGAGCATCGCGATCCGGGGGACTTCACCCAGTGTTCGCACGATCCGGCTTGCCGCATACCCGATCTGGGCGAGCTGCTCCGAGTTCGGCTGGAAGTTCACCGTCGTGTCGGCGCAGAAAACCACCCTCCGTTCGAACACCAGCATGTACATGCCGCTCACCAGGCCGGCCTTCGGGTGCGCGCCGATGACTTCCAGAGCTGGGCGCAGCGTTTCGGGATAGGTGGTGGTGCGGCCCGATAACATTGCCTCGGCTTCGCCCGTCGCCACCATCACGCATCCGTAGTAATTCGGGTTGTAGAGCCTCCGGCTGGCCTCAGCGAGGCTCATGCCTTTCCGCTGGCGTCGTTCCCACAGCCACGCGGCGTACGCCTCGCGTCGCGGCGACGCTTCAGCCGGATCCTCGAGCTCGATGTCGTCCAGCGGGATCTGTTCCGACTCGGCCCTGGCCCTGATCCGGTCGCGATTGCCTAACAAGATCGGCAGGGCGATGCCGTCGTCGGACAGGATGCGCGCGGCGCGGATGGTACGCCCGTCTTCGCCCTCGGCGAGCACCACCCGGCGTGGGTCGCTTGCTGCCCGGTTGATGATACCGCGCAGGATTCCGCGTGCCCGGCCGAGCCGCGCCTCGAGCCGCTCTCGATAGGCATCGATGTCGATGAATTCCTTCGCGACGCCGCTCGCTACCGCTGCCCACGCGACGGCCGGAGCGACCCACAGCAGGACCCGGGGGTCGAAGGGGAAGGGAATGAGATAGTCGCGCCCGAACTGCACTTTCTTCAGCCCGTACCGCCGGGCCACGCTTTCCGGCACGGGCTCGCGGGCCAGCATCGCCAGCGCGCGCGTCGCAGCCATCTTCATCTCTTCGTTTACTTCGGTCGCACGCGCGTCCAAGGCGCCGCGGAAGATGAACGGGAACCCAAGGACGTTGTTCACCTGGTTCGGATAGTCGCTCCTGCCCGTGGCTACGATGGCGTCACTGCGCACGGCAGCGACTTCGTCCGGCATGATCTCCGGCGTCGGGTTGGCCAGCGCGAAAACGATCGGGTCGGGCGCCATGGTGGCGACCATTTCCGGCTTCAGCGCGCCCGCCGCGGAAAGTCCCACGAACACATCCGCACCAACAATGGCCTCGGCGAGCGTGCGGGCGCTCGTCGTGCTCGCGAAGCGCGCCTTGTACGGATCCATCTTCTCCGGCCGCCCTTCCCACACCACGCCGGCGGTGTCGCACATGACGATGTGCTCGCGCCTAACGCCAAGCCGCACGTAATGCGTTGCCGTCGCGATCGCGGACGCTCCGGCGCCGGAAAACACCACACGCACCTGGTCGATCGGCTTGCCGACGACCTCCAGCGCGTTGAGCAGCGCGGCCCCCGAGATGATGGCGGTGCCGTGCTGGTCGTCGTGAAAAACCGGAATACGCATCGTCTTCCGGAGTGCTTCCTCGATCATGAAGCACTCCGGCGCGCGGATGTCCTCCAGGTTGATACCGCCAACAGACGGTTCGAGGAGCTGGCAGAACCGGATGACGTCGTCAGGCTTCTCCGAATTCACCTCGAGGTCAAAGACGTCGATGTCTGCAAACTGCTTGAACAGGTTTCCCTTGCCTTCCATGACCGGCTTCCCGGCAAGCGCACCGATGTTGCCGAGTCCGAGCACCGCCGTTCCGTTGGTGACAACCGCGACGAGGTTCCCGCGCGATGTGTACCGGTACGCTTCCTCGGGATCTTTCTGGATCTCGAGGCACGGCTCCGCAACGCCCGGGGAGTAGGCGAGAGAGAGTTCGCGCTGATTGGTCAGGGGTTTTGTGGGGACGACCGCGATCTTGCCGGGTCGTGGGGAGCTATGGTAGTCCAGCGCGTCCTGTCGATTCATCCCCAAAAATAGAGGGCGGATGGCCGATGGCGGATGGGAGAAACGACCTCAAACCATTAGGGCCTGACCCTATTGACCCCGGACCGCCGGTACCTACGCTCTTTTTTGCACCCGCCTCACGAGCCAGGTTGGAGTTGCACCGCGGCTTACTGACCTCCCGTTACAAGCATGTAGAGCCCGAGCGCGAGAAGGAGAACACTGACAATCTTGCGGAAGACGTGCTGAGGAAGGCGCTCGAGGACCGGCGTCCCTATAGTCGTGCCTAACACAACCCCACCAGTCGCTGCCAGCACGAAAGGCCAGAGTCGCATGATCTCCTCCCATTCCCCTATGAGATAGACGGGTAACCTCCCTGCGTCCACGAACAGGGCAATGGCTGTAGCCGTCGCCACAAAGGCTTCCTTGGGGACGTGGAATCCCAACATCGCTGCCGAACGGATGCCGCCCTGGTTGCCGACCAGGCCCCCGAGGACGCCGGAAAGTGCGCCGGCTATCCACGCCGCTCGGCGATCCCATCTGACGCGTTGCATCCAGCCCGAAAGTTCGGAAGCGCCGGCGACGAGCAGCAGAACGCCAAATACCGTTGCAAGCGCCCTGCTCGAAACCCAGGCGTGCAACAAAGCCCCAACGAGACCACCCAGGCCGCTCGCAATACCGAAACCAAGGAGGACGCGGCGGTCTACGTGCCTCCGAAGCATCCAGAAACGCTGCGCAGTCCCGATGAAATGAGGCACCGCGATCGCGGCGACAGCGAGCTTCGTCCCGGTCTCGAGGGCCAGGACTGGTGTTAGCAGGCTGCCGACGCCAAACCCGGTGACAGCGGCGATGGCGCCGGACAGGACGGCAACCGAAGTAAGGAAGAAGCCAAAGAGCATCTGGGAGTCGGGGTGTGGAGATAGCGACGCCCCGACCGCCCGGCCGCTACTCCCCGTCTGTCAATTGCCCGCCATGTTCGACGTCAAGCCGCAACGAGTGCCAGCCGGTAACCGATCCAGAGGGCAGCCAGACCAAGTGCAACGTGGGCAAGGACGTTCGTGGCGGCACTGATCCACAGGTGTTCGCGAGCGAGGAAGAATGTCTCGTAGGCGAATGCGGAATACGTGGTGTAGCCACCCAGGAACCCGGTGATCAGAAACAATCGGGTCGATGGCGAGAAAACGTGCGTCAGCTCCGCGACGCCGGCGACGACGCCGATAGCGAGACAGCCAGAGACGTTCACTACCAGCGTTGCGAACGGGAAGCGTGGCGCACCACTCGCATGGAGCACCAGCCCGCCAACCAGGTAACGTGCGACGGATCCGAGGAAACCGCCGCTGCCGACCAACAGAAGGTTGCGCAAAGGACGATGAAGGGTGTGCGTAGAGCTGAGGCTTGTCGGACTGCGAGGGTCGGGTCAAATCATGCGATCCCTGTCGATGTGCCGCAAGCGAACGGCCTTCGACGCGGAACTCGGCGTTCATGGTCCAGAAGTTTGGCACCGCGCGCGTTGATGCTGCCTTTGGACCGATAACGGCGGTGGTTCCTAACGATAGGCACGCTGGGGCTCATCGCGATCGCGCGCGAGCCCCGCGTGCTCCGGTCGTGAACCCGTACCACGCCGTCCGTTTTCTTCGGGGACCACGGCTTCAGGAGCGAGGTCGATCACGACGCGTTGTTCGCCGTCATCGCGCTGCCTGAGCCGCAAAGAGCCAGAGGGTGAAGGCCGTTCCACGCCCCGGCGCGCTCTCTACCGTGATCTCGCCAGTCTGGAGTTCCGCCAGCATTTGCGCGATGGCCAGACCCAGCCCTGCGCCGCCGTGCTCCCTGCTGCGCGAAGGCTCGACCCGGTAAAAGCGGTCGAAGAGCCGCGGCAAGTGCTCCGCCCGGATGCCGTCCCCCGAATCGCGAACGGTCACCCCGATCTTTCCGTCGTTTCGGACAATGTCGAAGCTCACCTCACCCGCGCCGGCATGCCGGACTGCATTTGACGCGAGATTCAGCAGAATCTGCCGGGTGTACGCCGGATCGCCTAACGCCTCACCATCGGCCGTCGGCATCCGCCGGACGGTCAACGGCCGCTCCGCGGCCATCAGCTGCGTGATTTCGCTGACGTCATCGATGATCGCCGCCAGCCCGAACGGGTGGCGCGCCACGGTGAGCTCACGGTTTTCACCGCGCGCCAGCAGCAACAGATCGTCAATCATCCGAACGGTCCATTCGACTTCGGTGCCAACCGCCGCCAACGCCTCCCTGACTTCGGCCGGCGAGCGCCGGTCGTCAAGCGCCCATTGCACCTGCGCCCGAACGTGCGTCAGTGGCGTCCGCAGCTCGTGACTGGCGTCGGCGGTGAATGCCGCGAGCGCGTTCTGGGTTCGCTGGACCCGCTCGATGAGCCGATTGATCGTTTCAGCGATATCGGTCACTTCAGCGATGCCGGTCGGCTCCCCGATACGGCGGCTGAGGTCATCGGGTCCGATGTCGAGCGTCTGTCGCCGGACGGCTTCGAGCGGTTCGATGGCACGAGCCACCGCGTGCTGTGTCGCCCGGCGCGACATGACTGCGGCCACGGGGAGGAACAGGAGAGCGGCGAGGCTCAGCGCGATCACCGCCAGCACGTTAGGCAGCCGGTCCTCGGCGACGAAAAGATCGAAATCGCCGGCATTTCGGTGCAGTACCCGGTAACGCCAGCCCTGATCGTCCAGCGCACTCACTATGGCCGCTTGAACGTCGGCGGGGGTCGAGGAGCCGGCCGCCCCCTCGATACGCCGCGCCGGCGTGTTCGGCGAGAGATAATACACCACCGGCATCCCGTCCTGAGCAGGCTTCGTTCGCGTTATGACGAAGCGGGCGCCGACCCCGACGAGTTGCGTAGCGAGCATGTCCGGTGCGACCGTCGTTCGCGCGCCTCCCGGATCGGCATACATGCCGAGGAGCGCCTGGATCCCGTCGGCCACGCGGCCGAGCGATCGCGTGATGAGGACTTCACTGAAGAGTGCGAACGTCACGACGACGAGGGCGGCGTAGGCCACCAGCGTCGTCCACGTAAGTCGCGCGAACCGACGGACGAGCGTGGCGGAGAGACTCGCCTCACGTCCTGAACTGCGCGGGGTCATGTGCCCACCCGCGGTCCATCCAGTCGGTATCCCACGCCGCGAACGGTGACCAGCTCCGTCCCGTCGGGGAGGTCGCCGAATTTGCGGCGCAAGTACGTGATGTACACGTCCACAACGTTCGTGTTGGAATCAAACTGGTAATTCCAGACCGCTTCGGCGATTCGTGCCCGTGAGAGGGTTCGACCGGCGTTTCGCATCAGAAACTCCAGGAGCCCGAACTCGCGCGGCGTAAGATCAACCAGGCGATCGCCCGAAGTAACGCGCCGTGTAAGCGGATCGAGAGTTATGTGCCCGACCCGCAGCGTGGGATCCTCGACCCGCATCCGAGACCGCCTGACGAGTGCCTGGACCCGCGCCATCAGCTCGGCCAGGTCGAATGGCTTGCCCAGATAGTCATCGGCGCCGCGCTCGAGACCATGCACGCGATGCGACGCTTCGTTGCGCGCGGTGACGAGGAGGATCGGGGTGGCTAGCCCGCGGCCCCGCAATTCGTCGAGTACCTGGAGACCATTACGGCCAGGGAGCATCACGTCGAGCACGATGCAGTCATAAGTGGCAGCGAAAGCCGCCTCGAGCCCTTCATCGCCCGAGGCGGCCTCGTCGACCGTGTATCCCTCCTCCCGAAACGCCTTGCGAAGGAACCCGCGGAGATTCCGGTCGTCCTCGACGATCAGGAGTCGCATGCACGCAGCCTGGTCATCGGCCCATCCGTTGCCTGCCCTGTTTGTCAACCATCGTCAAGCGACGCCTCGAGAGCTCTCGCGATATATGTCGATTGCGAGCAATGTCGTCCACCAGTTACGGCGTTGCGCGGCCGGGTCCGAGCAGGGGACAAAGGAAGTAATGATCCGTAGCATCCTGAATGCCGTTGCCGTTCGTATCCTCCCACCAGCGTCCGCCCAGGTAGCCGGGATCTCCGGGACCGTATTGCGTCTGTCCGTTTGCGATGAGCTGGAACGGGCCGTTCATCGGAAGCGGATCCTGCGCGACGAACGTGTCATAGTAGAGGCGCTGACTCGTCACAAAGACGACGCCTCCTGAAGCGGCCCTGCCACCTTTGGCAGTGACCCCTGCTGCTGCCTCATCAATTGGGAGATGTCGTGGTCCGGTTGCGCGATCCGCCGAGCACGCGGCGACGGCGGTGACCAGTAACGCGAGCGAGATTCGTTGAAACATGACTCCGCCTCCAAGAGTGTGCGATTGGGTCCGAACATCATCCTCGGAGTGGATACTGACGGCGCTTTCGTGTCTTTCGACTTTATTGAGAGAACTCTCACGATCTTCTCAGACCCGCACTGTCCGCGCGGCGCAATTACGCCCGCGAGTCGCGCCCCCTGGAGGTCACCGTCCCCGGCGTAACGATGACAGAAGCAAATCCCGGCGCGAGGGCATTGTTACGGCGTGCTCTGGTAGCCTATGAAGCCCAGGCTCCAGGCCCTACGCCCTTTTTTGCACCCGCCTAACGAGCCAGGCCAGAATGACCAGCGCGCCCGAGACCGCAATCATCGACGGTCCTGTGGGCAGGTCGAATCGAATCGACAGTGCAAACCCCACCATCGCGGCCAGGAGGGCAGAGCCTAGCGAGAAGACGAACGTCGAGGCCATGCCGCCCGCCAGCAACAGGCCCGTCACCGCGGGAAGGACCAGGAAGTTGAACACGAGCAGCACGCCTGCGAATTGCATCGAGATCGAGATCACGACGCCGAGCACCAGGTAGAATCCCAGGTCCCACAGGTCGACGTGGTAGCCCAGCGTCCGCGCCGTGTCACGGTCGAATGACGTGAACAGCAGTTCCTTCTGGAAGGCGAACAAGGCGACCAGCACGGGTGTGCAAACGACGAGCAACTCGAGCGTGTCGCTGTTGGTGATGCCAAGGATGTTGCCTTCGAGGAAGATGTCATGCGCTTCGCCGACGGCCGCCTTCGCGATGAGCAGGATACCCGCGGCCGCGGCAACGGCGTACCAGACACCGATCCTCGCGTCAGGCGGGACCGGCCCCCGGAGCGGCCTGGCGAAAAACATCACGCTGCCGAGCGTTGCGGCCAGGGATAACGCTTCCGGGTGCGACGCCAGTGCAGTCGCAATGCCATGACCCGCCAGCCAGAAGGCGAGCGCGATGCCGGCTGACGATACCTGCGCCAGCGCGGCACCGACGAACACGATCCGTCGCAGCACCACGTACACGCCCAGCACCGCGCAGGTGACGGCAATGATCAATGACCCGTACAGTGCCTCGCGGAACAGGAGGACCGCTTCAAGCATGCCGGTGTTCTCCGGTCTGCTGGCGCTTGGCGAGCACGATGCGATGCCCCTCGAACGAGCTCACCTCGACCGGGATTCCATACATGGCGCTCAACGCCTGCTGCGTCATGACCTCTTCGACAAAGCCGACGACGTATCCACCCTCGTGCACCAGCGCGATCCGCTCCACATAGTTCGCCACTTCATTCAGGGCATGGCTGACCATCACCACCGTCAACCCGGTACGTTCGTGCAGGTCACGGACGAGGCCCAGGATCTGCGTTGTGGCAACGAGATCCATCCCGTTCGTCGGTTCGTCGAGCACCAGCACGTTAGGCTCGCCGACCAGTGCCCGGGCAATCAACGTGCGCTGGCGTTGTCCGCCGGACAGTGCATTGAGTGGCCGGTCGGCGAGATGCGAAATGCCCACGCGTTCGAGCGCCTTCCGGGCAAGCTCGCGATCAGTGGCACTCGGCCGCCGTCCAAGCCCGATCCGGTCGTACCGGCCCATCAACACGACTTCGAGCACGTGCAAGGGAAAGAGCGTATCGACGACGTCCCGCTGGGGGACATACCCGAACCGCAGGCCGGGCGCGACCGTGACCGTGCCCCCCATCGGCCTCAGGGAACCGAGGAAGGTCTTCAGGATCGTGGTTTTTCCCGACCCGTTCGGGCCCACGATCCCGAGGAAGTCGCCGTCCAG
>DASRPK010000056.1:0-2523 GCA_035646395.1 Gemmatimonadaceae bacterium
CGCAACTGAATGAGCGGATCCGGCAGGGGCAGGTCCGCTTCGATGTGGAGCCGAGCCGTGGCTATCTCCGGTCTGTGCTAACCGCACTTAACGTCCCGGTGGAATCCCAGGTGCTCGTGTTCTCGAAGACCAGCTTCCAAGCGTCCCGGATCGGCCCACAGAACCCACGGGCCATTTATTTCAACGATCTGGTGTCGGTCGGCTGGGTTCGCGGCGGCGACTTCATCGAGCTCGCAGCGCAGGATCCGGCGCTGGGAACGGTGTTCTATACGATGGCGCAGCCTGGTGCTGGTGTCAGCGAACCCGAGTTCAAACGAAACAACGTCAACTGCGTGCAGTGTCACACGTCCGATGCGACGATGAACATTCCAGGCTGGTTCATTGGAAGCGTGTATCCGCAAAAGGATGGTCTGACGGCGTACGGTCCCGCGTATACGACGGATCACCGCAGTCCATTCGACATTCGCTGGGGTGGCTGGTACGTGACCGGGCGCCACCACGGTGAGCGGCACCTCGGCAATGCCGTCGTCTCCGACACCGCCGACCTCGCCAGCATGGTGACGCCGGCCACCGTGCATGTGGCCAACCTCGAGGGCCGATTCGATCCTGCCGGCTATCTCTCTACGCACAGCGACATCGTGGCGCTGCTCGTTCTCGAGCACCAGGGCCAGATGCTGAACCACATTACGCGGCTCGGATGGGAGGCGCGCATGGGTAAGGACGCAGGACGGCCGCTGGAACAGGCTGCCGCCGCATTGGTGGACTACATGCTGTTTGTGGACGAGGCCTCGCTACCCGGACCCATCACAGGCCCGACCGCGTTTGCGCAGACGTTCTCGAGTCAGGGCCCGCGGGATTCGAAGGGGCGCTCGCTGCGAGATCTGCAGTTGAGCGACCGTTTGATGCGCTACCCGTGCAGCTACTTGATCTACTCCGAACCGTTCGACGCCCTGCCGATGGACGCCAAGGCGCTCGTTTTCAAGCGCCTGTGGGAGGTTCTGTCGGGACAGGAGACCGACGCCCGGTACGAACGGCTTACCTCCGAAATCAGGCGAGACATCCTGGAAATACTTCGTGCGACAAAGCCACATTTGCCCGAATACTTCGTCGGCACGGCTCAATGAATGGTGCCGATGACAGCCAGCACGCCAGCGCCAACACGATCGCACCGGGGCCGGTGGAACCTGTAAGCAGCAGACGTCATCGCTGGGACATCCACGGCCACTCCTCGCGCTCGATCGACCGAGCGCGTTGCCAGACATGCGACCAGCCGGCAGGCGCATCGATGTTCCTGATAAACCGGCGCAAGCGTCGTTTAACCGCCGCAAGGTAGGCAGACCCGCGCTCGTCGTGCGCATTCGCAATACCGCGGTTGTAGGCCCGAACCGCCAGATCGAGGTCACCAGCCGACTCGTCGAGCAGGAGCCCGAACCAAATTGCCGCGAAACGGGTCGCGCTCCATGGATTGACGTAATCGTCCGTCTCGAATTCGACGTCGACGACGTCCTGTCGATACAGTTCCTTCATTCTCGAGCGCGCAAAATCCGACGCCTGCGCGAGACCGATATCGGTGTTCCCGGAACGATCGCGGAGCATGGCGCGATGATCGAACCACGATTCGGACATCACGATCGCCGCCGTGGTATCGCTGACGAGCCGTGGCAACAGACCATGGGACCGTCCGATTCCGTAGAAACCCGCCCAGTAGGCGATCATCTGCCGGTACGCCACTGTGCGTACGGGCTGGGGAACAAGGTCCCAATCGCGCACCGTCATGCGGTCCCACACCTGCGGATTCATAAACACAGATCTGTAAGAGGCAAGCAGAGCGTCGAGCCCTTCGGCACGCAATTCCACCGGCACGGCGTTCCAGTTCACGAGGTGCATTCGCCGCCACATAGCCACGTCGGTACGGATCGCGTGTGCCGTCGTCGTCCAGGGCGCGTACTCGCCATCGGCATACACGGTCACCACGAGCGGGGTTGAGTCCACGAGCGCCGCGTACACGTTGAGTGAGGCGACAGTCGGCAGCGGAACGTCAATCCAGGATTGAAACCGTCGATATCCTCTCTCGACAGTAGAAACGGCGCACACGAGTACAGCGGTGACGATGCAACCACGGATCGTGGTCTGAATCCTGCTGCCTGGACCGGATACCGGCTCGGCCGCCACGAGTGCAACCTGTTCTCGTCTCATGTTCGTCCAGGGTGTAACAACTAAGAGTGGCCAACGATGGTCCTAACCCGTAGATATGGTGATCAGGATGCCGCGCCAATCGATGAGTCATGTGTCGGATCTCGGCCACTTCTTAGTACTTAGACGCCAACAAGTGTTGGACGAGTGGCTCGCGGCCATTGAACGGCTTCCACGCTGGGGCGGATCAAATCTGCGTCTCGATCGCGATCGCGTCACTGGTTTGCTGAATCGCGTTTTGGATACGTTCCAGAAAGTCAGCTCCACCACCAGCGGCGAAGCGCCACGCGACGCTGGGCGGAACCTCACCGAGGAGCCGCCCGAGATCCT
>DASRPK010000057.1:0-2614 GCA_035646395.1 Gemmatimonadaceae bacterium
GTGCCGCCGCTGCCGACGCTGCAGCAGCGATTCATCCGGCGCGACGAGCACATTGGTGGACTGTTGCAGGATGGCGGCGTTGCGGACGCGCCGGACGTCAAGGCAACGGAGAAGTAGGCGCGGACACAGTAGTACGCGCAGACAGAGCGAGGAAGCTATGGATCGGAAACTTCCAACGATTTCACTGCGGCATCGATGCATCCGCGACGAGCGGGGTGCCGCACTCATCCACGTGGGCATTGCGATTTTCGTCCTCGTGGGCATGTCTGCCTTCGTGCTGGACTTCGGGGTGATGTGGTTGTCGCGGCGGCAGGCGCAGAACGCCGCCGATGCGGGCGCGCTTGCCGGCGCCATCGCACGCGCGTTCGACGAGACCACCGACACGCCCGCGGCGGACGGGTTGGCGTACAAGAGTGCGTACGCGGCCGCGACCGTAAACGAGGTGTTCAACGAAGCCGGCGGCGTGCGTGTGACGTGGGAATGTCCCGACTATGTCGACGAAGACGCGAGATGTGTGCGTGTTGACGTCCATCGCGATGGAAACGGAGTCGCGCAGGGGCTTGCCAATAACAGCAATGCCTTGCCAGTCTATTTCGCCAATCTGTTTGGGTTGGCAAATCAGAAGGTTCGCGCCACCGCCACGGCGTGGGTCGGCTACGGCAACGGAACGGACTGCGTGAAGCCATTCGCCGTTCCTGACTTCTACGCGCCTCCAGGCCCGGAGACCTACGACGCACCTGGCTATACGCTCGCGGACAAAGGGACGATCATCACGCTCTTTAAAGGTCCGGGAGACTTCGAGTCTCCTGGCTGGTACCGTCTCACCGATGTGATTGGTGACTCCGGCGGCGGTGCCAACGAAACCGCGAGGGCGATTAGAACCTGTGACGCCGAACGAAGAGCCGTGGGCGACACCATTCCGCAGGCAGGTGTCGAGGCGTCAATCAAGGACGATATCGCCGCACTCTTTGCGCTCGACCCGGACGCTGAATATGTCGATGGAGAGATCGTCAACAGCTGCGCCGAAAACCGGTCGTGCGAGAAGTGGGTCTGGGACGGACAGGGTGGCGGCCCCCAGGCTTACGATCGGGTGGCGGATGGGAATCGGTCCTATAGCCCGCGCATCATGGCGATTCCTGTCTTCGATCCCTTGAAATATCAGACGACAGGTGTCATCGAAATCGTCAACGTCTTTGGGTTTTTTTTGATTGAGCCGCTTCCGAATCCGCCCAACTTTGAGATCCGCGGGATTCTGGTCGAACAGCCAGGACTGCTGATCAGCGGCGGGGGCCCGGTGCCGGAAGAGGCGTCGTTTTTGAAGGTTGTTCAGCTGATCCGGTAGTCACATGGCAAAGCTCGTTACCCTCGTTGGCGCGGTCGATCGCAAACTGGAGGAACTGCTCCGGGCCGGCGGCACGCACGTGTCGTCAGTGTCCGAAAGCGCGCTCGGCATGCTCGCCAGCCCCTCGGCCAAGCAGCCCGATGTGCTGGTCGTGGACCTGCGGCAGTCGTCCGTCGTGCCGCCCCTCGTCGGGCTCCTGCGGCGGAATCATCCGAACACCGGCGTGATGATCATCGCGTCGGTGCTCGATCCGGCGTTGCTCGTCGAGGCGATGCGCGCCGGCGTGACCGAGGTCGTTTCGGAGCCGTTTACGCAGGAGGACCTCGAGAGCGCGGTCAATCGCGCGAGCGCGCACAGCGTTGGCGTCGAGCTCGGTCAGGTGATTGGATTCATCGGCGCCAAGGGTGGCGTCGGCACGACGACCGTGGCGGTCAATATCGCCACGATGCTCGGTCCGATGAGCAAGCCGGGCAAGGCGCTGCTGATGGATCTGCACCAGTCGGGCGGCGACGCAGCGGTATTCATGGGCGTCGAGCCGCGGTTCTCCGTGCTCGACGCGATCGAGAACTCACACCGGCTCGACCAGAACTTTCTGAAGACGCTGGTGACGAGTGTCACGGGTCAGACCGACCTGCTCGCGTCGCCCGAGCGCCCGAGTCCCGGCCGTCTCGACGTGACGAAGACGCGGCGCGTGATCGAGCTTGCGTCCAGCGCCTACCGGCATACGGTGCTCGATCTCCCACGCGCCGACGCCAACGTGCTCGACGCGCTGGAACAGCTGAAAGCGGTATACATCGTCGTCAACCAGGAGCTGGCTACCGTCCGCAGCGCGACGCGCGTGGCGGGGATGCTCCGCGAACGATATGGCCGGGACAAAGTTGGTGTGGTGCTGACGCGTTCCGATCGTCAGGCCGACATCGGCCATGCGGACGTGGAAAAGGCTGTCGGGTTGACGGTCGCGCATACATTTCCCAGCGATTATCGGATTGCCCTGCAGGCACTCAACAAGGGTCGCCCCCTCGCCCTTGACAATCACAACGATCTATCCGCGTCGTTCAAGCGGTTTGCGCACGAGCTGTCCGGAGAGAGCCCCGATCGTCAGAGTGGGCGCTCGAGCGGGCTGTTCGGACGCCTGAGAAAGTAGGAGAGGGAGGACACCTTGCTGAGCACATTGCCGCCGTGGACCGGGGAGAGCGCTGCCGCCTCGACAGCCGACACGCGTAACCCCGAGTATCAGGCGCTGAAGGGGCGCGTTCACACCGAGCTGCTGAA
>DASRPK010000058.1:0-3871 GCA_035646395.1 Gemmatimonadaceae bacterium
CCTCGCGCCTCGCTTCGAGTGCCACGCAACCCATCGATCAATCTTCTCTCGGTCAAACTGCACGCGTCGTCCGACGCGGATGTGTGGGATCTGTCGCCGTCTTACGAGACCTTCGATAGCTCTATTGGTGCGGCCAACGTATTCGGCGCATTCCTTCACGTCCATATACCGTTTGTTGGGGCAGATAATGGTCGCCAGCTCCACCCGAAGCCTCGCTAACACTTCATCGATATAGCTCCGCAACTGTGCGATGTCCTGCTTACTAGCCAGAGTCACCTCGCGCCTATCGTGAGCGGCCACGACGGTATCGTATTATGTTGTGGCACAATAGTCGATGTCGTCGATAGTCGTCATGGCATGAATATCGTTGCGTGCCTCCGAAGGCCCGCAAGCCACCACGCGACCCGCACTTGCGACGAGTCGGACAGCGAATCAAGGCTTTACGCCAAGACCGAGGATGGAGCCAGGAAGAACTGGCGTTCCGTATCGGCGTTGA
Organism: Gemmatimonadaceae bacterium; assembly: GCA_035646395.1. Taxonomy (GTDB): domain Bacteria; phylum Gemmatimonadota; class Gemmatimonadetes; order Gemmatimonadales; family Gemmatimonadaceae; genus JABWBJ01. The sequence goes on from DASRPK010000058.1 coordinate 497, forward strand.
CCGAACCTACCAGTCCGACGTTGAACGCGGCATGAGGAACTTCGGCGTGCTGCTCGTGTTCGATTACGCGCGTGTATTCAAAGTGAAGCCAGAAGAACTCGTTTCTTGATACGGAATTGCACAGTTAGACACGTGGTAAAAAGTGTGGGGACCGATCCTGGTTAGCGAGTTTCCTCAGCAAAACGCTCGAAAAGGTCCTACTAGAGAGTCCGGTTCGGGACCGAGAGGTCGCTGGTTCGAATCCAGTCGCCCCGACCACTTCACAAATGTGAAACCTTTTTTCTTCACGCCCAAAATACACGTCACGCGCCGCTGCATCTGCGCCACAGAGCAAATGTGCCTCGATGACTTTTGAGCGGGAACGCCGTCCGACTGAGGGAGAAGCTCATCCACAAATCGCTGCGTATCGAAGTCGCTTCAGGACCGGACTTATTTTTCCTCGAATGTTCGATCTTCGTTGCTCTCTCGTTTGTTCTTTCGACTACTATCGCCCACCGAAACCGCGGCGCGATTGCTTCCAGTCAAGTGATTCCGTTTCTTCAAATGGTGGCTGCTATGGTGCGATCACTCTCACGCGCGAGTGTTCTCGTTCTCCTCGTGGCGACGGCCACGTTCTGGTCATTACCGTTACAGGCGCAGACGCGCCCGGCAGGTCAGGGCCAGAAACCCGCGCCACAGCGGCCGGCCGCGCCAACAGCGAAGCCGCCCGCACCAACCGCAAAGCCGCCGGCACCGAGTCCGGCGACGGTCAAGCCCGCTGAACCGGCACCGCCCCCAACGCCAGCCGTGCAGGACCTGCGGATGAAGACGGTCTACACGGCCGCCGCGCAGAAAACCGAAAGCGTCACGTATCGGAAAGGTCAGCGCGAGCGCTTCGAGTTCGGCGACATCATCGTCCTCAGGCAGCCCGATCTGAAGCGCACGGTGCAGATCATGCGCGCGGCCAATACCTACATGATCGTGGCGGATGGCGCGCAGCTCGCTCCGCCGATGCCAGCCGCCACACCAGCGGCGCCGCCACAGACTCCCGGCGTCGTCGCGATGACGACAACCATTACCGATACCGGTGAGCGCAAGGCAATGTTCGGCCAGCAGGCGCGTCACGTGAAGACCGTGATGGACAAGCAGCCAGTTGCCAGCGCGTGCGATTCAACAAAGCAGCACATCGAAACGGACGGCTGGTATATCGATCTGCCGCCGCAGATCCAGCCAGCGCAGGCCCAGCCGCCGCAGGGCGTGCCGCAGTCGACCGGATGCGTCGACGAGATCAAAGCAACCGTGAACGGCGATCCGAAAGTGCTCGGGTTCCCAGTCAATTACTCCACCACCATCGTCGGCGACGATGGCAAGCCGAACGTCGTCGCGATGGAGATCACCGAGCTCGAAATCACGACTCTCGATCCGGCGCTGTTCGAGATCCCGCCGGGGCTGAACGAATCAGGGAATCTTCAGGCTTTGACCAAGGCCGTCAGCGATGCCAATGAAACAAAGCTGACCCAGGAGCTGCGGGCGCCGTCGGCACCGATTCAGAAGATCGCTGGCATTCCGCTCGTAGGTGTGTCCGATGTCGTCAACAAGACGGCGCAGCAGGTCGACACTCGCGCCTTGCGCGGTCGTCTCGTCTCCGAACTCGCCGAGATGAAACTGAATGCGGCGCCGCTCCCAGCCGCTCAGGGCGATGTCGTGCAACTGGCAGGCGCTCAGGGTTTCGACTATGTGCTGGTGGCTGAAATCACCGACTTGAAGGTATCGAAGGGCGGCGGCATCGGCGGCCTTCTCAAGGCCGCGTCAAAGGTCGCGGGCGGCGGCTCCGCAGAGGAGCCGACGGAGGCCGCTGTCACCATCAGGCTCGTCCAGCCGGACGGCAAAGCGCGCTACACGACGACCGCGAAAGGGAAAGACGGCGGCTTCGACATGAAAACCGGACTGGGCGTCGCACGATTCGCCGGCACCATGTACATGAACATGATGACCGGCAGGATGATGATGAACGCGCTGAATCAGTCGATGACCGGGAATCTCGGCGGCGTGGGAATGCTCGGCAATCCGTCGCTGATGAACATGCAGATGCAGGGGCTCGGCATGAGGGCCGGGATGCAGGGCGGACTCGGGATCGACTCGACGGCTGGAGCCGCGTCGTTCCTGCTGCAGCAGTCGTTGGCGAGCAACGCGGTGACGAGCGGACTGGCAAGCCAGGGACCGTCCTTCGACGCGGCGCTCGGCGACGCGCTCAAGAGCGCGGCGAAAGCCGTGTCCGACAACCTGAAAAGGGCTCGATAGTCGCCGTTTATCGTTGTCGTCTCAGCTCAGCTATGCGTATCCTCCGATCACTATCGAAGGAGGCCGCGTGAGACTGAGGAAATCTTTTGTCGCATTCCTCCTCGCGTTCAGCTGTGGGACGGCTTACGCGCAGGAGGTGAGCAAGGGTGACGTGGAGGTCATGGGGTTCGTCGGCGGCGTCACGGACGGCGGCGGCGCGACATTCGGCGGTGGCGTTCATTACGCGTTTAACCCCCGCCTGCTCGTGGCGGTCGAAGCAGGCTACCTGACGGGAAGCGAGGATTTCTCGGGGTTCGGCGTGGACGTCGATAGCCACGGCTTCTCGTTTGATGTGAACCTTCACTACCTGTTCCCGCAGACAAACACCCCGAAGTTCACCCCTTACGTACTGGGTGGGATCGGATATCTGCGCGCCTCAGCCAGCGCCACGGTGGCTGGGAGCACGATTGATGCGTCTGCGTCGGACACGGGGCTCAACATCGGCGGGGGAGCGCGATGGCAGGTCGGTTCGCGCTGGGGACTCAAGCCGGAGATCAAGATTCTGATCGCAGACAACACCAGCGTTCGATTCGCCGTCGGTATCTACCGTCACTGATCCTCTCGAGCTCGGAGACGCAGGCATCACGTTTGCTTTTTTGAAGGCAAGCGCACGCGCGCGCTCTGACTCAAGAGGAGACTGACATGAATCAGTTCGACGATCGCGACAACCCGGATGACTCTGCTGAACCGCGCCACGACGAGGGTCTCGCCGAGGAGACGTCGGCGTTCGGGCAGAGGGTGAAGGGTAAGGTCAAGGACATCGCCGGCGAAGTCACCGGCGACGAAAGCCTGGAAGAAAAGGGCGAGCGGGAAAATCAGGCGGGACGCGAGCGTCAGCGCAACAACGACGGTATCTAGCTCATCAACCGTATGGGGGGCCGGCGCCGCGGGCGCTGGCCCCAACTCTCAGTCGATCTTCACCCGCCGCCGGAACTGCTGGTTTTCGTTGCACACGAACTCGATCATCTCGTCGTCCACGGTCACGCGCTGATTGATGCGGACGGTGAACGGTTTCGAGTAGGACTTCGGATCCTCTACCGTGATATCGATTTCCAG
>DASRPK010000059.1:0-6406 GCA_035646395.1 Gemmatimonadaceae bacterium
CCAGACGACGAGCGCGTCGTCGAGCGCCTTTTCCATCGGAATGCTGCGCGTCATCAAACAGGCGTCGGCGCCTTCGGCGAGGAACCAGGTGGCGTTGCGATGCGCACCGGCTTCGCGGAACAAGGTTGCCACGGGCACGCCAGTCCACTCCGAGTTGCTGGTCATGCCGTCGGTGCGCTGCGGCGTCATGTCGGGCGCGGGATTCACCCAGGCCGCGCGGCCGTTGCCGGAACACTCGACGAAATACACCCGGGTGACCTGCGGAAACCGCTTGATGTCGTCGACACTGAAACTGAGTGGCCGATCGACCAGACCGTGGATAACGAGGCGGTGCGCTGCCGGATCGATCGTCGGCACGCCGGCGTGGTGCCTCTCGAAATGCAGGTCGGATGGCGTGATCGTCCCGGTAAGCGTCTGCAACGGCGTCATGGAGCTGCCGACGGGATTCCCGACGGGGCTGCGACCAGTAGGTGCCGCAAACGGAGAGCGCACACCGACTGCCGACGTGGGCGTGCCCATGAGTCGAGCCGGGGTGGCGCCGCTTGGCGGTACCAGGGCTGGTGGAGTGGGGGGCGCTGCCTGCCCGGTTTGCGACGAAGCTACGGTCGGCACCGACGCGGCGATGACGGCGCCGACGGTTCCCGCCATCCCTTCAATCGCTTCGCGGCGCGTGATCTCTATCGATGCTAACGGCGAACGGCGGTTTCGAGCTGGCACCTGCGGTCCTCCCCGAATTGACGGTCTACGCGGTGGCACATCTTGCACGCCGCTCCTGCTTCACGGAAGCGGGAAACCGGAGCAATGGGGTCTGACCCCATTCATCTGCTTTCACGGCCGAGTTCGTCGCCGTAAAACTGGGTCTGGAACTGTCGAGCCGGTTCGCGTCTTATTGTGGCGTGTTGTAAACGGAATTTCGATCGGGAGGATCGAAGCCATGGAAGCCACTCGTCGCGAGTTTCTCGGAAAAGTCACCGCTGGTGCTGCTGCGTACAGCGCCATGCCGATCGCACTAGCTCTTACCGCATGCGCGGCGGAGGGGAGCACGCAGGCGGCCGGTGAGTTCGACCTCACCTGGCCGACCAAGCTGACCGGCAAGCACAAGGCCGTCTTCGACATGGCGGAGATCGAAAGCGGATATGGTCTCTGGCGCGGCAATGCGTGGGTCGGACAGGTGCAGCAGTATCAGGGCGCTGCGCCGACCGACGTATCGCTGGCGATCATCCTCCGCCACAATGCGATCGCGCTGGCGATGGACCAGGCGTTCTGGGACAAATACGGACTCGGCAAGATGAAGTCCGTCATGCATCCCATGACGGGACAGCCGACCGACAAGAATCCGGTGTTGCTCGATGCCGCCGGCGGCGTTCCCGCTCCATTCGATGCGGCAGCGTTGCCAAAGCAGCAGTCACGCGGCGTGGTTTTTCTCGCCTGCAACCTTGCGTTCAATCTGGACATCGTCCCGATCGTGGTAGCCGCCGACAAGGTGAGCGAAGCGGACGCGCGAAAGACCGCACTCGGCCACGTCCTTCCGGGCGTCCTGCTGCAACCTTCGGGCGTATTCGCCGCGACGCGCGCACAGGAGTCGGGGTGCACGTATGTGAAGGCGAGCTGACGACACAGACAGGAGGCAGGAAGCGGGAAGCAGGAAGCAGGAAGCAGGGATCGATTGAGGGCCCGTAGCTGACGCTCACGGGCCCTCAAGCTTTTAACGTTTCGTTCCTTTCCTGTTTCCTGCTTCGTGCTTCCTGCTTCCTCGTTTTGAACAGAAGCCCCGGTAGACGATCAGCAAAACACCCGACGAAACTTTTTCGCGATTTGGTGTTGCATACCGCGGAGGAAGAGGTCGCTGGGGTACGAGATGACGCCACCAGCCCTCGCAGCAGCGGAGAACACCATGTTCAGCTCAGGCATTGGCCGTCGGTTGGCGTTAATGGGATCGGCTTCGCTCCTCGCATCCTGCACCCCGTATCACGTCCACACCGACTACGACGACGACGTCTCGTTCTCGCAGTTTCGGACCTTCGCGTGGATGGACTCAACGCGAAGTCGTGAAGACGCATCGGCGAATCCGTTCCTCGAGCGCCGCGTGAAACGCGCCCGAAAGAGTTGAAGAGTTGAAGCGTTGATGAGTTGATAAGCGCAACGCGCAAAGAAAAAAGCGCCGAGGGAGACCTCTCCTTCGGCGCTTTTGAACGTTTCAAAACCTCTTCAACTCTTGACCTCTTCAACTCAAGGCACCACGGGATTCGGTCGAGCAGGACCGCGTCCAGCGCCGAGATCATTCCAGTTCATGATGGCGTTGAAGCCGAAAATGTACGTCCCGTGCGTCTGCCAGCGCCAGAACGGACGGATGCCGAAGCTGACGACGTGACCGTTGCCGATCGGTGAATCAATGAGCTGCGCGCGTCCGGCCAGTGAGCCACCACCAACCAGCACACCCGACAGCAGCATTTGTGTCGTGTCGGTGGGGAAACGCAGCACGACCCGCGGCGCAGTATTCTGCGTCGCATCGCCGCCGGCCTGACCACCACCTCTTCCGCCACGACCGGCACCTTCCGCGGCGCCGGGTGCGCCACCGCGACCCCGTCCGCCGGCCGGCGCGGTCTCGGGCATCCCCGCTCCACCTAACGACGGGAACGCCGAAACGGCGGGCGGATTGGCCATCGGCGACGTATTCTGGCTCACGCTCGATCCGCGTCCACCGAAGCCCGCGAAGTTCGGCGCGCCACCGGCGTTGAGGACCGGACCCTGGTTGAAGTACACGGGGAGCTGGTTCTCACCGATGCCGTACGCGAGCGGGCTGCGCGGATCGGACACCATGCCGCGGATGATCGACCCACGGGCGAACAGGCCCTGCGGGGTCTCGACCGTCACTCCCCGCGTGAGGTTGTATTCGGGGAAGATCGTGGAGGTGGAGCCCTCGGTGATAAGTGTGCCCCCCTGCTCCACGAACTTGTACAGGTTCAGGAGTCCCTGATAACCCATGCCGCCGCGGATGTCGCTCGTCGAATCGGGTGTCCCGAACGACGGCGTCTGCGGAGTCTTGCGGTACGGGATCGGCTGGGTGCCCGACATTGGTACGCCGTCCACCGCCGACTGCGCAGTGCCACCGATGTGGGGATAGATGACCACATCGTACTGCGACTTGATGTCGGCCATCCCTGCCAGCTCCTTGTCCGCCATGTACGTGAACGGCACGCCGTACGTCTCGAGTGCAGCGCGGACCCACCCTTCGTCCTGCGTGCGGCTCCAGCTGTGCAGGTAGAGGATGCGCGGGATGTCGAGGTCGTGCGTCGGCACGTTAGGCGCGGACGCCATCGCCCAGGCACTGAGCCCCAGTTCCTTCAACAGCGGGTCCAGCTGCGCGGTGTTCGCGTTCGGGATCACGATCGCGCCGGCGCGGAACCGCTTGCCGCCCGCCTCGAAGTCCTCTTCGGCGGCCGACATCTTCACGTCCTTCAGGCGGTAGCGGAACGTGACGAGGTTGTTGTCCCCGGTGTGCTCGACGACCACCGTGTTGCCGCTGCCGGTGATCCCACCGGGCGCGACCGCCTTCCCTGCGACGGCCTTCATCGGCTGCGTGAGCGCCGATGCGTCGCGAAGTTCACTCACGACGACATTGCGGGTGTACTGCAGCGTCCAGCCGGTGTCGTCGTACGGCGACGGATTCTGGGGCGCAAACCGCTGGACCGACATGTAGATGTCGGTGACCGTGCGATACGGCTGATCGCCACGGATGATCCAGTCCCCGGCCTGCACGTCGACGTTTCCAACCTTGAACGCATTCGTCGCGGTGTGGAACTCGACGCCCTGCGCCATCAGGTCGTTCACCAGTTGCGCGGCGTCCGCCTTGCGACGTTGCGTGGCCGGAATCACCCAGCCGTGCACCGGCCCGTCGGTGCCCTTGGCGACAGCGCGCTTGTTCTTGAGCCAGTAGTTCTCGAGGAAAAATTCGCGGTCCCGCGCGGTCCGGTCGAGCGAGAAGAGCAGCGCCGACTGCTGGATGTTCACGTTGTTGCGCGGGCCCCAGGCGACGTTGCGCGGCGTCGGATTCGGACGATACCACTCCCGGCTCTGACCGCCGCCGATGGTGGTGGTGTCCGGCCCGTAGCTCTGCACTTCGTAGAATCGCCCCGTCGCGTTATGCATGTGCGCCATGAAGAACGCGTAATTCGGGGTCCACCCATCGTAGAAGCCGTACGTCCACACGCCGGGCACGCCGCGCTTCGTCAGCTCGATAACATCCGTCTGGGCGAGGATCCACCACTCGTTCACGGTGATCGCATCGATGCCCTCGTTGTACGGGCCGGTGCCGGTGGACGAATACAGTAACGTCGCCGCCTCATGCAGGTCGTGCAGGATGGTCGGCTTCCACTGCAGCGTGAACTTCTGGAGGTTCCGCGTCAGCGCCAGGAACTGGCCCATGCCGTCGCGGTTGTTGTCGTGTTGCACGTATTTGCCCCAGTACATCATGAGCTGGCCGCGATTCACGCCGGGGTTCGCCTTCGAGTAGTTGTAGGCGTCGACCACTTTCTCCCGACCGTCGACCTCGAGCACGGGGGTGATCACCGTGATGACGTTGTTGCGGATGTTCTGGATGAGGGGCTGCTCGCTCACGATCAGGCGGTACGCCATCTCCATCAGCATCTGCGGTCCGCCCGTTTCGGGAGAGTGCATGCCGCTGGTGATGTAGTAGATCGGCTTGGCGCGCTTCATGATCGTCCGCGCCTGTGCTTCAGTCGTTTTCCGCGCATCCGTCAGCGCGTCGATGTCACCCCGATAGCGCTCGAGGTTGCGGATGGTCTCCTCGCTCGCGATCGCCAGGGCAACCATGTCACGCCCTTCTTCGGTCTTCCCGAGGTTGAAGAGCCTCGCTCGTGCCGGTGCCGCCTTGGCCAGCGCCGCGTAATAGGCGTGCATCGACTCGGCCTTGTCGAGGATCCCCCACGCGCCCATGATGTGCCCGAAGTGCTTGAGCGGCGTCGGCACTGTGGCCGACGCGGGGAGGTGATCGACCAGTTCCGTCGTTATGCGCGGATCGCGCAGGAATTGCTTGATCTGTTTCGTGTACTCCTCATCGTTTCTCTGCTGGGCAACCACCGGCGTGGCAAGCGCCAGCGACAGCAAGGCAACGAAGCGGGTCGCAGTGGTGCGACGCGACATTGGCGATCCTCGTGGGTCGGGGGAAATCGTGGTGCGGGCGCAGAAATGTCACTCTGCGCCGCATCCGATGTACGCGCAACGGGGCCGCACTGCTCGCGACGATCAGAGATCCGCTTCGCTCAGGGGGTCAGACACCTAATTCCAAGGTCTGGCTTAGGGGTCAGACACCTAATGGCTTAGGGGTCAGACACCTAATTCCCTTAATTCCAAGTTCCGACACCAGAAGCAATTAGGTGTCTGACCCCTAGAAATTAGGTAGAAATTAGGTGTCTGACCCCTAAGCCGGGAACCTGATATGGGTTGCTAAGTTGTTGAGACTTGGCGTTTTACTGCGACTCCAGTCGTTACACGCGCATCAGCATCAGTCTGCCCGCAATATCTCGGCGGGATCGACGCGTGAAGCGCGGCGCGCCGGTATCCAGCTCGCCAACGCCGCGATCGAAATGAGAAGGACAGAAGCGATCAACAGCGTCAGTGGATCCCCGGGTGCGATGCCGTACAGGAATCCCCTGAGGAAGCGCGCCACAGCGGCAAAGAGAACGAGGCCACCGAGCACACCGACAAGAGTGAGCGTCATCCCCTGCCCTGTGATCATCGCCGCCACCGAACGCGGTGACGCCCCGAGCGCCACGCGAACGCCCAGTTCGCGGGTGCGTAACGAAATGACATAGGCCATCACGCCATACAGGCCGATCGCGCCTAACAACAGCGTGACGACTGCCGCGGCGCCCAGCATCAGGATCATGAACGAGAGTTGCGCCATCGAATCACGCACGGCGACGGCCATTGGGCGAACGTCGAAGGTCGGCAGCGTCGGATCGAGATCCCGGATGACTCCCTGCACTGGAGACCTGATCGTCGACGGATCGATGGTTGTCTTGACGACGAGCGCCATTGTGCGCTGCGACTGCAAGTACAGCGTGTCGCGATCGGCCGTGACCGGGAAGTAGACAGCCGCCGTGGGTTCGCCGGCAAGCGCGGTGTCGCGGAGTGTCCCGACCACACCGACGACGGTCTGGAACGGTGCACCAGGGAGCGGACGGAACCGCTTTCCGATCGCGGCCTGTCCTGTTGGATCCCTCCAGAACTGCTCGGCTGTCCGCTGACTGACAATCGCCTCACCGGATCGCTGGACGCCGAGGGGGTGGAACGTGCGGCCGGCCAGCACAGGAATGCCCATCGTCTCGAAATATTTGCCGTCCGCGTTGGAATAGAGTTGAAGCGGCGGGATCTTTGTCGCCGA
>DASRPK010000060.1:0-8872 GCA_035646395.1 Gemmatimonadaceae bacterium
GACCGGAACGACACCTTCACCTTCCCGTAGCCAAGGTCGCGAAAGAAAAGCGCCACGCGCGTCCCGGCGACGGAGCGTGGATGCTCGACGATCCCGTCGAGGTCGTCCGACGAGACGCCGTACCGGTCCATCGCCTCGTTCGACACCGACACCCAGGCCAGCCCGAACTTGGCGTCCACGCCTAACGTGTCGAGGGCGTCGCGCAGCAGCTGCAGGCGGCCCGGCGACAGCGACGCATAGATCCGGCGGTAGGTGAGCTCCGGATCCACGCCGCAGTCGATGAGCTGCGCAGCGATCGCGTGCGTCCGAGGCGTCGTGTTGCTGTACCGGAAGCCGCCCGTATCGGTGAGGATCGCCGTGTATAACGCCTCCGCGATCGGCTGGTCGATCTCGAGCCCGAGGCTCATCGCAAAATCGTACAGTAATTCGCCGGTCGCGCAGGCCTCGGTGTCGGCGAGAACGATGTCGCCCGCCGGTTCGTCCGTTGGCACGTGATGATCGATGACGATGCGCGGACCAGGGAGCGCCTTCGCTGCGCCGGCCAGACTGCCGAGCCGCTTCACATCGCTCACGTCCAGGGAGACGAGCGCTCCGGCCCCACGCAGTGCCTCCGCTCCCTTCGACGTGCGATCGTCGAGCCCGGTTTTCAGGAAACCGAAAACCGCTGGCCACGGCGTCGGGTTGACGACAATCGCCTTGGCGCCGATTTGTGGCAGCAGCCGAGCCATGGCCGCGACTGAACCGGCCGCGTCACCATCGGCGTTGATGTGGGTCGTGACCGCAACGACAGGAACGTCTTTCAGTGCCTGGGCGATGCGCTGAATCGCATCGGTCCGCGCGCGCGGGATATCGAGAAACGACGACTTGGACATTTCAAGTTGAATGAGAAAAGCGGCGCCCCGAAGGGCGCCGCTTGAAAAGTAACCAGTCGACCGGAGCCGGCGCGGCTTTACTTACCTCGTGACAGCTTCGAATGGTGCCTTCCGTACAGGAAGTAGATCAGAAGCCCGATCGCCATCCAGATGATGAGCCGCAACCACGTATCGCTCGGCAGCCAGTACATCATGAGACCGCAAATGATGATGGCCATAATCGGGACGAACGGAACCATCGGTGTGCGGAAGGGACGATGCAGCTCAGGGCTCCTCACTCGCAACACCCAGATGCCGGCACTCACGATCACGAACGCCAGCAACGTACCGATCGACACGAGCTCGCCGAGCAGGCCGATGGGGAAAAATCCGGCAACCAGCATCGCGACGATACCCGTGATGATGGTGGCCAGATACGGCGTCTGGAATTTCGGATGGATCTTGCCGAACACCGGCGGAAGCAATCCATCGCGCGCCATCGAATAGAAGATGCGTGGCTGGCCCATCAACATGACCAGCACAACTGACGCGAGTCCTGCAATTGCTCCGATGTTGACGAGATAGCCGAGCCACGAGAGCGCCGGACCGGCGGCCTGAATCGCAACGAACACCGGATGCGGAACACCAAGTTCGGTGTACTTCGCCATGCCCGTCATGACGAGCGACATCAGGATGTACAGGATGGTACAAATCGCGAGCGAACCGAGTATTCCGATGGGAAGATCTCGTTGCGGGTTTTTTGCTTCCTGAGCTGCGGTCGATACTGCGTCGAATCCGATATACGCGAAGAAGATGACGCCGGACGCGCGGAACACACCGCTCCAGCCGAACTGGCCGAACTCGCCAAGGTTCGGCGGAATGAAGGGCGACCAGTTTGCCGTGTTCACGTACTGGAAACCAAATCCGATCACGAGCAGCACGATCGCGATCTTCACGACCACGGCGATGTTATTGAAGCGCGCCGATTCCTTGATGCCGATCACCAACAGCGTGGTGAGAAGGGCGATGAGGAGCATCGCCGGAACGTTCAGGATCCCGTTTCCAATCTGGAAATTCTGCGCAACGCAATCCTCGATTCGGACCGGCGTGTGACTGACGGCGTCGACTGCGATCCCACCTGACGCGGGATCGATACAGATCTGTGAACGCACCAGTGTGTGCGTTCCCTCGACGGCCAGCGGCGCACCCACAAACTGAGCCGGAAGGGTGATGCCGAGCGCGGAGATGAACGCCGTGAAATACCCAGACCACCCGACGGCCACCGTACTGGCGGCAAAGAGGTATTCGAGAATCAGGTCCCAGCCGATGATCCAGGCGATGAACTCGCCGAGTGTGGCGTAGCCGTAGGTGTACGCGCTGCCGGCGATCGGAATCATCGAAGCGAATTCGGCGTAGCAGAGCCCCGCGAACAGGCAGCCCATGCCTGCGATGACGAACGAGATCACGATACCGGGGCCCGCGTATTGCGCCGCCGCCTGCCCCGTCAGCACGAAGATGCCGGCGCCGATGATGGCACCGATGCCGAGGAGCGTGAGGTTACTCGCGGTGAGCGTCCGTTTCAGCGTCGGACCGCCATCCCCTTCGGTCTCCGCCATCAGCTGCGTGATGCTCTTCTTGGACCAAAGGCCCATCTGCGTACTCCGGCGGTAAAGGAAGGGGCAAACTTACAGACACCGCAGACTTTCGGACAACGCAGACGTCCAGCGCAAAACTTCCAGACGCCGCGAGGCCCAAACACCGCGAAATTCCAAACAGCGCCAAGCGTAAAACACCGCCAACCGGCGCGAACGCCTACCGCGCTTTGAAGTCAGCGCCTTCTGGAAGTCAGCGCCGTTTGGAAGTCAAAGCCCTTTGTCGTCAGAGGCTGTAATTCGGCGCCTCGCGCGTGATCGTCACGTCGTGCGGATGCGATTCACGAAGACCCGCCGCGGTGATACGGACGAAAACCGATTCGGTCCGAAGTTCGTGGATGTTGGCGCAGCCGACATAACCCATCCCGCTCCGCAGGCCGCCGATCATCTGGTACAGCACGTCGCCGACCGGGCCCTTGTAGGGCACACGCCCCTCGATGCCTTCGGGGACGAGTTTCTTCGGCGACAGCTCGCCTTCCTGGAAGTATCGGTCGGCACTGCCGTCCTGCATCGCCGAGAGCGAGCCCATGCCGCGAATCATCTTGAAGCGGCGGCCCTCGAGGAGGAACGATTCGCCCGGACTTTCCTCGGTCCCGGCCAGCATCGATCCCATCATCACCGACGATGCGCCGGCGGCGAGCGCTTTCACGATGTCGCCCGAATACTTGATGCCGCCATCGGCGATGACCGGGATGTCACCCGCGCCCTCCACCGCATCCATGACCGCGGTGAGTTGGGGAACACCCACACCCGTCACCACGCGTGTGGTGCAGATCGAACCGGGACCCACGCCGACCTTCACGCCGTCCACGCCACGTTCGACCAGCGCTGCCGCCCCTTCCCGCGACGCGACATTGCCGGCGATCAGTTGCACGTTAGGCACGGCATCGCGCACCTTGGCGGTGGCGCCCAGGACGCCTTCCGAGTGTCCATGCGCCGTGTCGATGATGAGGACGTCGGCCCCTGCGTCGGCGAGGGCACGGGCGCGATCGAGATAGTCGCCCCCAGCGCCGATCGCCGCCGCGACGCGCAGGCGTCCATGCTGGTCCTTGTTGGCCGTCGGATATTGGCGCCGCTTGTGGATGTCCTTGACGGTGATGAGTCCCTTGAGCGCGCCGTCCTTATCGACGACAGGAAGCTTCTCGATCTTGTGTTCACCGAGAATGCGCTCGGCTTCGTCGAGCGTTGTGCCCACTGGAGCCGTGACGAGTCCCGCCGATGTCATGACCTCGCGGATCGGCCGCCCGAGGTCGCGCGCGAACTGCAGGTCACGATTGGTGATGATGCCGACGAGCCGTCCGTGCCCGTCGACCACCGGAACGCCGGAAATCTTGAAGCGCGTCATGAGCGCGACGGCTTCGCGCAACGTCGCGTCAGGTGAAAGCGCGTAGGGGTTGAGGATCATCCCACTTTCGGAGCGCTTCACCCGATCGACTTCTGCCGCCTGACGATCGATCGACATGTTCTTGTGCAGAACGCCGATCCCACCGGACCGCGCCATCGTGATCGCCATCTCGGACTCGGTGACCGTGTCCATCGCAGTCGACACGAGCGGAACGTTGAGCGGGATACCCCTCGTAAAACGACTGGTGGTGTCTACGTCCTTCGGATGCGTGGGCGAATGACGTGGGAGGAGCAGGACGTCGTCGAACGTGAGGGCCATCGCTTCCCGTACGCGCAGGAGCGGGCCAGCTCCGTTCTCGCTGATGCGCGACGGCCCGCTACCCTGTTCCGGGTTCGCGGGCCGTGACGCTTCTGAAGAACTTCTGGTTGCCATGGCAAAAATTAATAGCCGAGAGGCCAGAGGCCAGAGGCCAGAGGCCAGAGGCCAGAGGCCAGAGGCCATCCAGAGGCCGGAGGTCAGAGGCCAGGAGCCAGGGGCCAGAGGTCAGCCGCCGTCGGGGGCGAAGCCGGAATCTGGGGCGGGCGCGTTTCCTTGCTGTGGGGGCGGGGGCGCTGGTGCAGCTGCTGGAGAAGTGGGAGGGGTCGGCGGCTGTGCAGCCGGAGGTGGGGGCGGAGCGGCAGCGGCAGTGGCGGCGGCACTCGCCGCCTCAGCGGCCTTCGTTGCAGCAGCCGCGACACCCGAGGCGACATTTTTGCCTGCCGTCGCAATGTCTGACGCCACCGATTTCCCTGCGGCCGTTACATCATTGAGCACGCCGACAGCCTTGTTGAGGAGACCCATGGTCTCAGCGATTGCCGTTGTGGAGACCTTGCCGGCTCGCAACGTGTCCTCAACTCCCTCGGTGAATCGCTGAAAGAGGCTGGGAGGCGAAGCCGCTGAGGCCGCGTATTTCGACTCCAGAAATTCGATGTAGTCGAGGACCTGATAGCCGCGCTCGTCAGACAGCGGCTCGAGGTGACGCGTGATGCGGTCGCGAAGGGACTCGTTCATGGGACGGGGGCCTGAGGCTATGCGGTACCCTACGACCCGTTGGTAACGGTCGGTTTCGAGAAGATCGCTGGCCGTTGAAGAGTTGAAAAGCGCAAAGCGCAAAGGAACTGAATAAACAAGGGGAGCGAGCGGTAAAACCGCATCGCTCCCCCACTCGCTTATCAACTTCAACTCTTCAACTCTTCAACCCTTCAACTCTTCAACTCTTCAACTCTTCGACTCGCTTAGCCCCGCCAGCGAACCTTGATGCCGCGGGCGTCAATGTGGATGTACGAGTTGTTCCGAGCGTACACGCCCATGCCGCCAACCAGGTCCGGATGCTCGCGCTCGACGATGTCGACCGCCATGGTGACGAGCTTCGTGTCCTTCGAGTTCACCCGGCCGTCGCGATTCGCGTCCACTGCCACGTCGATCGCGTCACCAAACTGGTGACGGCTGTCGCGGGCTGCGCTGCGGACCAGGCGGTTGTGCTGCGGCGTCCGGAAGCTCGAATGGATCTCGAAGGGAACCGGATCTTCCGTGCGGGAACCCGTCCAGGTGGAGATCTCCCTCAGGACCAGTTCCACCTTGTCGAGCAGGCGAGGATCGACGGCCGCGTAACGGGGCCAGGTGTTCTGGTTGTCCTTCGTGAGGAAGTCGGAGAGCCGGAAGTGCGACGAAACCGGGAGATCGAGATCGGTGGTGTCGATTTTCACGAACCCGATCGGAGCTTCCGGGTCGCTTCGACGGGCACGGTCCCCACGGTAGAAACCCATCTTGTAGCCGTTGAGAACCGAGCCCTTCTTATCCGAGCGCGGTACCAGGACGGCCAAGGGCATCTCCGGCACGACCCTGCGCTCGCCGTCGAGGGTCAACTGGAGCGTGTAGAAGCCCGGTGCATCAGGCGCCACAAGCCCATTAACTAGCGAGCGCGGCTGTCCGGTGGGGACAGAATCGCCCTTCGCAATCCATGCGTACGAGACGAGATCGAGACCACCCTCTACCTCGATCGGATAGTCGACCGGCAGGCCTGGGAGCGCGAAGCGCATCCTGAGCTCACCGCTTCTGCCAAAGGCGTCCGCAGCGGGCCGCGCCGCTAGCGCGGTCAATTTCACGGACTTGGCGTTCAATCCTTCCGCGGGCCGCAGGAACGTCAGGTAGCCGATCGCCGCCAGAACTGAGACGACGAGCGTGACGCGTCGTGGACCGTCGGAACGGCTTCGTCTGTCGAAACGGTTCACGAGTCTTTTCGGGTCAGAAGGTTCGAAACGAACGAAAACTTCATCAGCAATTCGGTTCGTGGCACTTCGACGTTCTACTTCCGGAAGCAGGCCAATCCGGAGCTCCGAGGTCGGTATAATGCGCAGCCCGCGACTTGAGGGGAACCCCAAGTAGCAAATTCAGTTCCCCATTTGGGGGGCCTAATGGGCTACTACATTCGAGCGACGTTTCATCAACGCCACTGAGCCTTTCATCACATGCAAGATCGCGGAAAACAGGTGGTGCTGGTCGTGATCGACGGCTTCGGATATCGGGAAGGTCGCGAGGGGAATGCGATCGCAATGGCAGAGGCACCAACCTGGAACCGCCTCTGGGAGCGATTTCCGCGGACTCTGCTTGACGCATCGGGACGCGCGGTAGGACTCCCGACTGGCCAGATGGGCAATAGTGAGGTCGGTCACCTGAACCTCGGCGCTGGTCGCGTGGTGAAGCAGGATCTGGTACGCATCACCGAGGCGATCGAAAATGGGTCGTACTTCCGGATCCCGGCGTTCGTAAACGCCTGCGCTGAAGTGCGCAAATCCGGCGGAATTCTCCATCTCATGGGACTGCTGGGTGACGGCGGTGTGCACGCCCTCGACGAACATCTGTTCGCGCTCGTCGACCTGGCGGTGCGTGAAGGAGTTCCACGCGTCGCGATTCACGCACTGCTCGATGGGCGAGACACCATGCCCACCTCAGGGCTCGAATTCATGCGCGAAACGGTGGCAAAGACACAGGGCCGGGCGAGGATCGCGAGCCTCGGCGGACGGTATTTCGGGATGGATCGTGACCGCCGTTGGGAGCGGGTCAAGAAGTGGTACGACGCCGCGGTTCGGGGCATTGGCCCATTCGTGCCGGACCCCATCGACGCGATTCGCTTCGCTTATGAGCGTGGGCAGACGGACGAATTCATCGATCCAGTCGTTGTCGTCGAGGGTGGCGTACCGATCGCCCCGATGCGTGATGGTGATGCGCTCATCTGCTTCAATTTCCGCTCGGATCGAATGCGGCAGATCCTGCGCGCGTTGACGGATCAGGGCTTCGATGGATTCGAGACCGGTCCGCGTCCGCTGCTTTCGATCGCGACCATGACGTCGTACGACCGCACGTTCACGTTTCCGATTGCGTTCGAACCGTTCTCCATGGCGCGCATCATGGCCGACGTCGTCTCCGGCGCCGGCCTCACGATGTTTCGCACCGCTGAAACCGAGAAGTATCCGCATGTGACGTACTTCTACAACGGCGGGATTGAAACGCCCTTTCCGCGTGAGGAACGTCTGCTGGTGCCGAGTCCGAAAGTGCCGACCTACGATCTCCAGCCCGAAATGTCAGCGAGTGGGGTGACGGACGTGTTGTGCTCAGCGATCGAGTCAGAGTCATACGACTTCACGCTGTGCAACTACGCCAACTGCGACATGGTCGGGCACACTGGCGTTCTACCTGCGGTCATCAAGGCGGTGGAGACAGTGGACGCGTGTCTTACCCGTGTCATGGCTTCGGCGGAAAAGGTCGGGGCTCGTCTTCTGGTCACGGCCGACCATGGGAATTGCGAGCTCATGATCGACCCCGTCGGGGGCGGACCCCACACCGCCCACACGACGAATCCTGTACCTTTCGTGGTGGTCGATCCCGACTTCGATCGGCCACTGCGCATTGGCGGAGCGCTCTGCGACGTGGGACCGACCATCTTGTCGATGATGGGTTTGGACCAGCCGCCGGAGATGACGGGGCGCGACCTTCGCTTTACGACGACCTGACAAATTCAGAATGCAAAGTGCAGAATGCAAAATGCTGAATGGCGCGGTGAGAGCCCTCATCGTGGCCGCGATACTGAGTGGGCTGGCGGCACCAGCGTCGGCGCAAGTTGGGCATCCGCCTGACCGTAGCCCGTACAGAGATCGCGACTACAACCGCGAGTGGACGTATTTCGGCGGCACGTTCTCGGCGGAGAAGGATCCCGTGGGAATCGCGCCGACGGATGGTCCGGTTGCGGGAGTGCGCTGGCAGATGCACATGACCGGTCCTCTCTACTTTGGAGTGCGGCTCGCCGGCGGGTCTATTGAGCGCACCGTCATCGATCCAGCCAAGCGGATTGCCGAGCGGAACCTGGGCACGGAGAAAGTGCCGATGGCATTCGCCGACTTTGGCCTCGAGATGAGCCTGACCGGTCACAAGACGTGGCGAGGGCTGGCGCCGTTCATCAACGGTGGGCTGGGTGTCGTGGCCGACCTGCGCGGCGCCAACGATGTCGGCAGTTACCGCTTCGGCATTCCGTTCACGATGACGTTAGGCACCGGTGTCTCGTGGACGCCGGCGCGGAACTGGTCCGTCCGTCTCGACTGGAGTCATTACCTCTACCGGATCCAGTACCCGACGACGTACTACCTGAAGGTCACCGAAGACCCGGCGGTGTTGCCCGTCGGTGCCGCGCGATCGTTCTGGCGACGCAACCCGTCGCTGACGCTCGGCGTGACGCTGTTCCGGCCGCGCTGAGGTCAGGCGCCAGGTCCGATGCGCACCGCACAACTGATCCGGCGTGTCCACTTCGCCGCGGCGCACCGGTATCGGAAGCCGGAGTGGAGCGACGAAAAGAACATGGAAGTGTTCGGCCTGTGCGCGCGGCCCAACTACCACGGGCACACGTATTCGTGCTCGGTCATGGTGGAAGGACCGATCGATGACACCACAGGAATGGTGATCGATCTCGGTGTCCTCGATCGCGTCCTGCAGGT
>DASRPK010000061.1:0-4595 GCA_035646395.1 Gemmatimonadaceae bacterium
GAGCTGCTGTCGCAGCGCGTCGGTGTGTATCGAACGATGCTCGAGGATCGTTACGAGGACCTGAGCGATCCGGAGGAGAACGGCGAGACCGTGACACTCGCCAGCCGACTGCGGTCAGCGCTGGAGTTCGGCGCCATGGTCTGGGTGGAGCCGATGGCTGGGCTCGAGATTCCGATGCGTGCACTCCTGCAGAGCGTGGGCTTCACCCGGTTTGGCGTAGGAGCCGAGTGTCCACCTGACGCGGTCGCGGTCCGGTCTTCCGACACCCCGTCGCTGGGATGCGCACTTGGACTGTTCAAGGCGCTGCAGCTCGTGGCGACACGGCGCGGCGACACGCCATTTGTCGATTTCACGGCCGTCGACATCGAGACGACCGACAAAAACGTGGCCACTGCCGAGATCGTGGATCTCGCTGCGGTGCGCGTACGCAACGGCGTCATCGTTGATGAGTGGTCGTCGCTCGTAAAGCCGCGCGTGCCGATCCATGCTGCCGCTGCCGCGATCACCGGCATCACGGCCGCGCATGTCGAGGACGCTCCATACTTCGAAGAGGTCTGGGCGGATTTTCGTGAGTTCTGCGGTAACGACATCGTGGTTGCGCATAACGGGTACCGGTTCGACTTCCCCATCCTCGAGCGGATGAGCGGCGGCCACGGCCTGGTTACGTACGACACGCTCATCCTGGCCAGGGAGCTGCACCCGGGCAGCCGCCGCCTCACGGATCTCGCGACGCATTTCCAGGTCCCATCGGGACAGGCACACCGCGCACTGGATGACTCCCGCACGCTGGCGCTCGTGTCGCTCGGGCTCGACCGCGAACGGATCAAGCGATCGCGTACCACGGCGCTGGCGAATCTGCTCGACCACCTCGGCATCGCAATGGCGCTCGACCCTTCGGGTCCCTCGTCAGCCGCGGCGCGTGAGTTCATCGAACTCCGATCGGCGACGGCGATTTACGCGTTAGGTCGTTACAGCGACGCGCTGGAGCACTACCGCGTCCAGCGTGAACTGGCGGCTGACCCGTCGCTCCCGACGGTCGACGACGTCATCGAACGACTTGGTGGACAACGGTTGATGGACCGGCTGCGGCTCGAGCGAAGCGCCGACGATCGTTACCCCCAGGCGATGTCGCGACTCCGCCGGTTGCTCGCGAGCTGTGACGCGCCTCTGTTACAGGGGCAGATCGAGCAGTTTCTGGAACTCGTAGCGCTTTCGAAACACGACGGGACAGAGGTAAACCGGGACCGCGTGAGCCTTTTGACACTTCACTCCACCAAGGGCCTGGAGTTTTCACGCGTGTACGTTGTTGGAGTCGAGGATTCGGAGCTGCCTGGCGGGACGCAGCACAAGCCCGCGGCAAGGAAGGACATCGAAGAAGGCCGGCGCCTGCTCTACGTCGGCATGACCCGCGCCAAGGAACGGCTGGTAATGACACGCGCAGTGAAACGCGGAGACCTGCCGACTGGTGGGATTCAGTTTCTGGCCGAGATGGGCCTATCGCCGGAAACGCCGAACGGGCGACGGTGATCGCGACGGTCGGCCCTATCGCACTCTACATTCGATCTTCGCCAACGGAACGGATTTACACCAATCTGGTCCGCGAAAATTCGCAAAGTTTTTCGCGAGAATTCGCGACCCTCTGTCGTGGGACTGTGGAAGACGCTGAATCGTTTGTGACCGAGGTCCCGTACGGAAGGTCACTCAAAGACAGGCTTGCAAATCGAGAGATCGATTCGCCAATGTTGGAATGCAGGGAAACAAGAACTCATTCACCGCCATGATAATGTCCATCTCGACCTTCACCCGGCACCGCGTCCAGCCGCGAGTTCTCCTCGCGTCGTGGGGCGTAGTGTGCCCTGAAACGTCGCAGGTGGACGTTTTCGCTATGAGAGGTCGAGCACCCTAGAAGCGCCGGACAGCCAGTCGTGATCCGCCTTTCGGGTGCCTGCAACCCGAAAGGCTTTTTGTTTCCCCCCTCCGAGATCACGACAAATGCAACAGACCCTCATAAATCGAGAAATCATCGGCCGATACATCGGCCAACCCGGTCAACTGCCGGCGGAGTTGCGCGCGCGCATCGAGCGTGAATGGGGCGACGAGCCGGTGCAGCTCTACGCGCTGGCAGATCTCGACGCCGGACTACGGCTTGCCGATTCATGGATGGCGTTAGGTCCGCGGCGCATCGCCCTGGCACGCGCGCTCCCTGGCGACAACTGGGAGATCCGCTCGATCGACCGCGAGCGCATCGAGGTCGTGCAGGAATCGCCCGGCCTGAGCGCGAACACGCTGCTGCTGTTAGGCGCGCCTGACGAGCCACCGCTCGCCGTTGCGCGGTACACGCAGCGTCAACGCGGCGCGTTCGAGAACATCCGCTTCGTCCTCGAGGAGGCGATTGCGGGGCGCACGGTCACGTCCGAGGACGCCGACCGTGTCTATGCGGACGCCGTTGCCCGGCCAATTCGCGACGCGCAGGCGCTCGTCGCGAAACGGCGGTCGGCCGTGCTGATGCGACTGCTCAGGTACCTGGCGCCGTACAAGAGGCAGGTGATGTTCGGCATGGGCGCGGCGGCAGTCATCACGATGGTGAGCCTCGTCCCGCCGTTCCTGGCTGGTTACGTCATCGACAACGTCGTGCGACCGGTGCAGGCGGGCACACTGTCGCGCAATGCCGGCGCTTCCATCGCCTGGTTGGCGGTGGCGGCGATGGTACTCGTCTACGCGGTCCGCCAGACCATGGCCCATCTGCGTTTGAAGTTGATGTCGGTGTTAGGCGAACTGGTCGCCCGCGACCTGCGCGCCGAGTTATACGAGCATATCCAGAGGTTGAGTCTGTCGTTCTTCTCGCGGAAGAAGACGGGGAGCCTGATCACGCGGGTGACGTCCGACACCGATCGGCTGTGGGACTTCGTGGCCTTCGGCGTGGTGGACGTGTCGCTGTCATTGATCATGCTCATCGGATTAAGCACGGTCCTGCTGCTGCTGGACTGGAGGCTCGGCCTGGTCATGACACTGCCCGTGCCATTCCTGTGCTACCTGATCTACCTGCATGGTGAACGGCTGAATCGCGTGTTCCTGCGCGCTTGGCGGAAATGGTCGCGGGTGACGGACGTGCTGTCCGACACCATCCCGGGCATCAAGGTGGTGAAGGCGTTCAATCAGGAAGCACGCGAGATCAGTCGATTCGACGAGCGGAACGACGCAGTGACGGACGAGTTCAACCGCATCCACAGGATGTGGACGACCTTCTGGCCGCTGCTGATGCTGGCCGTGCATACGATGACGGTGAGCATCTGGTTCTTCGCGCTGCCCCGCTTGTTAGGCGATGGCGCGCCGTTGTCGGCGGGTGTGTTCGTGTCGTTCCTGCTGTACACGACGATGTTCGTCGCCCCGATCGAGGTGATCGGTCAGATGGCGCGCACGATGAACCGTGCGACCAGCTCGGCGCATCGCGTGTTCGAGGTGCTGGATAGTGAGCCCGAGGTGCGGGACGTGGAGAAGCCGGTGCGGCTGGAGCCGGTGCGGGGTGCGGTGAAGTTCGAGAACGTGACGTTCGCCTACGACGGCGTTCGACAGGTGCTCAAGAGCATTTCGTTCGAGGTCAAGCCGGGCGAGTTGATCGGCCTGGTGGGGCCGTCCGGTGGCGGAAAGTCGACGATCGTCAATCTCATCGCACGGTTCTACGACGCCACCGGTGGCGTCGTTCGAATCGACGGTGTGGACGTCCGGCAGTTGGACACGGGCGACTATCGCCGGCAGCTCGGGATGGTGCTCCAGGATCCGTACCTGTTCCACGGCACGGTGCTGGAGAACATCCGCTACGGTCACAACGAGGCGTCGTTAGGTGAAGTGATCGCGGCGGCGAAGGCGGCCAACGCGCATGACTTCATCTGCAAGCTGGGGCAGGGCTATGACACGGTGGTGGGTGAACGGGGGCATACGCTGTCGGGTGGTGAACGGCAGCGTGTGTCGATCGCGAGGGCGATCCTGCACAATCCGCGCATCCTGATCCTCGACGAGGCGACGAGCAGCGTCGATACGGAGACGGAGCGTGAGATTCAGGAAGCGCTCGAAAGGCTCATCGCCGGGAGAACAGTGTTCGCGATTGCGCACCGGCTTTCTACACTGCGTAAAGCGTCGAGGTTGTTCGTACTGGAGCAGGGAAAGCTGGCCGAGTCGGGGACTCACCGGGAACTGTTGGCGATTCCGGATGGGATCTACCGGAGGTTGTACGAGATGCAATTACAGTTGGCCTAACGGGGGCATGGGGCACGGGGCATGGGGCTTGGGAAGTGCACCCCATACCCCATGCCCCATGCCCCATGCCCAGGAGGAATCATGAAGACCATTGAACGGACACCGATCGAGCCGAAGCCGGCGTACCATCATCCTGTCTCCGTGCGAATGCATGGGGATGGGAGGCTGGTGGCTATCGTCGGCGAACGTACGGTCCCGGTGAAGTTGCGGCAGTGCTTTCCGTGGTCGGAGCCGATCCGGCACATCTCGCTGCGCGATTCCGATGACAAGGAGGTCGCGCTGGTGGAAGAGCCGTCGTCACTCGATGCCGAGTCTCGTCAGGCACTCGAGTTGGCGCTGGC
>DASRPK010000062.1:0-2788 GCA_035646395.1 Gemmatimonadaceae bacterium
GCGGTAGCCGCGGTCGGCCGAAAGTACCTGGATGAAACTCCGGGCCAGCAGCGACGTGCCGATGAGCAACACCAGGCCTAACGCGATCTGTGCGCCCACGACGGCCCGCCGGCCTCGCGTCGCGTGCCGATGGCCGGCAACGGTGCGCGACCCGGCCTCGGTCGACAGACGCCAGAGCGGCAACACCGACAACACGAACGCAGCCAATAATGCGAGACCCACGGCCACCGCCGTCGCACGCCAATCGAGCCGAATTTCGGTGAGCCGTGGAAGGTCGGCCGGGCCTAACGCGTGGAGCACGCGGACGCCTGCCCAGCCGAGCGCCAATCCTCCGAGTCCTCCGAGGCCGCCGAGCAGCGTCGCTTCCGCGACGAGCGGGCGTGCGAGTTGTGCGCCGCGAGCCCCGAGCATCGCGCGCAATGCGGTTTCCCTGCGTTGCCTCGTCAGGCGGGTCAGGTGGAGCGCCGCGACGTTCGCCAGTGCCACGAGCAACAGGGCTCCGGCTGCGGCGAGCAACGTATAGAGCAACGGACGGCGGGACCCCACGAGATAGTCTTCCAGGGTTATCGCGCTGAACCCTACTCCCGTGTTCGAACGCGGCTGTTCACGTTCGAGCGCAGCAGCTGCGGAGTTGAGCTCCGACTGGAATTGGGCAAGCGTTACACCCCTCCCCAGTCGACCGGCGACACGAATGTACGACGAGAAGCGGTCCTGGCGCTGGCTGTCGTCGAGCGTCCAGGGTCGCCACATGGCAGTCGATTGCGGCGGCTCAAAACCGCGCGGCATGATGCCGACGACTTCCGTGGCAGTGCCGTCGATCCGCAGCGTCTTTCCGACGATGGTGCGATCACCGCCAAATCGACGCTGCCAGAAGCCGTAGTCGAGGAGTGTGACTGGCGCAGCGCCCGCCAGGAAGTCGCGTGGTTCGAGCATGCGCCCGAGGTACGGGTTTGCGCCAAGCATCTGCAGATAATTGTCGGAGACGAGCCAGGCTTCGGCGTGCTCGGTCGTCGCGCCGTCGGTCAGGTTGACACCGTACGGGTTGGCGGCCGCCAGATCCGCTGACGACCGCAGGCGCTCCCGCAGGTCGACCCACGTTCCCGGGGAGAAATCGTCGCGATCGATGCCTTCGGCCAGCTTCGTCTGCCAGACTGTTATGACCGCATCCGGTTCCTTCAGAGCAAGGGGCTTGAACAGCACGCCGTCGACTGCGCTGAACACCGCCGTCGCCGCACCGATGCCTAACGAAATCGTCAGGACGATGAGGACAGCGTATCGCGGATTACGCCCCAGCCGCCGCGCCGCGAACCGAACGTCGCGCCCCAGATCCTCCAGGACGGAGATCCCGTGCTCGTCGCGCAGGCTCTCGCGCACGTTGTCGACACCCCCCAGGTCGGCGATCGCTTGGCGCCGAGCCTCACGCGGGCTCGCGCCGCGAGCGACGCGATCGGCGATGTCCCGGTCCAGGTGATCGCGGATCTCGTCGTCGAATTCACGCTCGATCGCGGAGCGCGTGAAGACGGAGCGGACGAGGGACTGCAGACGGTTCCACATGGTCTCTCCTAGGCGGGTGCGATGACGCCGGCGACGCCGACGATGAAGCGATTCCACCACGCGAGCTCGTCAGCGAGTACCCGCTCGCCACGGACGGTGAGCTGGTAGTACTTGGCGCGCCGGTTGTTATCGGAAATTCGCCACTCCGCCTTGATGAGTCGGCGGGACTCGAGGCGATGGAGGGCAGGGTAGAGCGAGCCAGTAGTCACCAGAACGACTTCGCCGGATCGTTCCCGGATCCGACGTGAGATTCCCCAGCCGTGCATCGTGCCCGTTCTGAGCGTGGACAGGATGAGGAGGTCGAGTGTGCCCTGGACGACGTCGCGATTGTCGTTCATCGCCTTTATGGAGTGTGTCTACAGAAGCTTATGTAGAATGACAACGGGAAGGGCAAAACGGTTTACCTGCGGTACGGATGACTCGTGACTGGTGAATCGGCAAAGCGCGGCAATTCATAGCGTTGGCTCGGCTCCGCGGTATCATTTACGTCGTGAGCGACCTTCGGCCTGAGCTGCCAGTCCTGATTGTCGGAGCGGGTCCTGCCGGGCTCGCGACGGCTTATGAACTGTCGCGCCGGCAGATTCCGTACCGGCTGTTCGAGCGCGGACCGACGCTGGGGAATTCGTGGGTCAACGCATACGACTCGCTGCGACTGCATACCGGGCGGCACATGTCGGTGCTGCCGGGCCAGGGGTATCCATCGGGCACGCCACTCTTCCCGTCGCGAGATCAGTTCGTCAACTACCTGCGCGACTACGCCGACCGCGCTTCGATCAGGGTTGAGACGGGAAGACACGTTACGGGACTGCGCAGGGACGACGATGTGTGGGTTGCTGACGTGGACGGCGACGAGGTTCGAGGGAGTGCGGTGGTGATGGCGACCGGGATCATGTCGAATCCGTTGTCGCCTGACATATCGGGCCGCGAGGATTTCCAGGGTGAGATCATTCATTCCGTAGACTACCGTCGACCGGACACGTATCGCGACAAGCAAGTGCTGGTCGTGGGTGTCGGCAACTCGGGCGGGGAAATCGCGAGCGAACTCGGGACCAGTGGTTCCGAGGTCACGCTACTCGTCAGGCAGGGGGCGAACGTAGTGCCTCGCACAATCGCGGGAATTCCGATCCAGTATCTGGCGGTCCTCGTCAGGCGCCTGCCGCAAGGCGGGCGCAAGGTCGTCGCATTGCTGCTGCGGCGACTCTCCGAGCTTCGAATCAGCTCCGAGATTCTTCCA
>DASRPK010000063.1:0-2325 GCA_035646395.1 Gemmatimonadaceae bacterium
AGAAAGCGCCCAGCACACCTCACGGAGGACGCGTGCGCCTTCGGTGCCGGTGAACGGCCCGCGTGTGCGAACACGTTCGGCGAGCGTTTCCCCATCCACAAAGGCCATCACGTAATACACGAATTCGCCCGACTCGGCGACCGAATGGATCGGAATGATGTTCGGGTGCGAAAGCTTCGCGGCCATGCGCGCCTCGCGCAGGAATCGCTCGCGCAGGGCAGGGTCGGCGGCGCGCCCGGGCGGCAGAAGCTTGATCGCGACCAGGCGGTCGAGATGCACCTCATGCGCGAGGTACACGATGCCCATTCCCCCGCGGCCCAGCTCGCGGTCGATGGAGTAGCGTCCGGCGAGCGCGGACTGGAAGGCGATGAAAACCGGGTCGGGACGGGACATTTGCGGGTAGGCGGGCAAACGGGCAGACGGGGCGCCAATAGGTTGCTGAGGCGCGGTACTCCAGTGTAGAACGAGTGGTCGGGCCGGAGGCAACGGGCCCGTCGTGCGACCAGCGACATCAGTTATTGAATCAGGTTCCTCCCATATCCCACCTCCCACATCCGCCGTCCAAAATGGCCGCCAATAGTTCCTTCGACGTCACCACCGGAGTCGACCTGCAGGAAGTCGACAACGCCGTCAACCAGGCGCAGAAGGAGATTGCCCAGCGATACGACTTCAAGGGATCGAAAGCGTCGATTGAATTCAGTCGCGCCGAAGGGAAACTCAAGCTCGTCGCCGACGACGACTTCAAGATGCGGGCGCTCTTCGACGTGCTTCAGGGACGGCTCATCAAGCGTGGTGTGCCCGTGAAGAACCTGGATGTTGGCGAGACCATCGCCGCCGGTAATGACACGGTACGCAAGGAAGTGGGACTGAAGATGGCCCTGGATTCCGACACGGCGAAGAAGGTCGCTGCCGCGATCAAGGACGCGAAGCTCAAGAAGGTTCAGGCGGCGATTCAGGGCGACCAGGTTCGCGTGAGCTCGCCGTCGAAGGATGACCTGCAAGCGGCGATGGCCGTGCTCCGCGCGCAGGACTTCGGAGTGGAGCTGAAGTTTGGGAACTACCGATAACCGGGTAAGCGGGTAGACGGGTAAACGGGTAAATGGGGCAGTACAAACTCACCCGCTTACCCGTGTACCCGCTCACCCGAAGTGTAGATTCGGACCGTGACCCAAACCCAGACCGCCCCCGCGCAAAACGCACCGGAGTTCTCCTTCGAACAAGCGGGAGATCTCGTGGCTCGGCTCGAACGCGAGGTCGGTCGCGTCATCATCGGACAGCGCACGGTTGTGCGAGAAGTGCTCACGTGCCTGCTCGCGGGAGGGCACTGCCTGCTCCGCGGCGTTCCGGGACTGGCGAAGACGCTGCTCATCAAGACGCTCGCCGAAGCGTTGAGCCTTCGCTTCAACCGGATCCAGTTCACGCCGGATCTCATGCCGTCGGATATCCTTGGCGCGGAGGTCATCGAAGAGGACACATCGACTGGCAAACGCAGCATCCGGTTCATTCCCGGGCCGGTCTTCGCCAACATCATCCTCGCCGACGAAATCAACCGCACGCCGCCGCGAACGCAGGCCGCCCTGCTCGAGGCGATGCAGGAATACCAGGTGACGGTTGGCGGCGTCAGGCACGAACTCGCGCGTCCACTGTTCGTCCTGGCCACGGAAAACCCGATCGAGCAGGAAGGAACGCACCCGCTTCCCGAGGCGCAGCTGGATCGCTTTCTCTTCAACGTCGTTATCGGGTATCCCACGCCTGACGACGAGCGCCGCATCATCGCTGAAACCACCACCGGCACCGAACGGACAGCAACCGTGGCCGCGTCGGGGCAGGAGCTCGAGTCCGCGCGCATGCTGGTGCGGAACCTGCCGGCCGCGTCGAACGTGGTGGACTACGCCCTCCGCCTGACGCGGGCCACGCGCCCTGACGATCCCACCGCACCGGCGCCGGTTCGCGACTGGGTACGCTGGGGCGCTGGTCCGCGTGCGGGCCAGGCGCTCTTGTTAGGCGCCAAGGCGACCGCGCTCCTCGACGGCCGACCTGCTCCATCCCTCGAGGACGTGACGGCGGTCGCGCTTCCCGTGCTGCGTCATCGCGTGCTGGTGAACTATCAGGCGGAAGCCGATCGCATCAATCCGGACCAGGTGATCGCCCGGCTCCTCGACGCGGTTCGTCCGTGAGAGGATAACCGCGGTGCTGTCGGCCGACGTCGTCACCGCGATTGAGGACCTCGAGCTGGCGGCGAGGCTGGTTGTCGAGGGGCTCCGCGCCGGTTCGCATCGGAGCCCGTTTCACGGATACAGCTCCGAGTTTCAGCAGCATCGCCCA
>DASRPK010000064.1:0-7074 GCA_035646395.1 Gemmatimonadaceae bacterium
GAACGGAGCACAGCGCTGCTGCTCCGGACCTCCGACCAGGCGCATCTGCAGGATGGTCACTTCGACTCGGAGCGGATGCTGAAGATGCTGAACGAGAGCATCGAAAAGGCACTCGATGACGGATTCGCCGGCCTCCGTACATGTGGGGACATGTCCTGGCTTGCCGATACGCCACCAGGCGCGCACCAGGTCATCGAGTACGAAGCGGTGTTGAACCAGTTGTTTCGCAACGTGCACGGCCTGGGCATGTGTCAGTACGACCGCAAGCGGCTACCCGCTCATCTGGTTGATCTCGCAGGAGTCGGCGCTCATTCAACCCTCGTCGTCGAAGGCACTCACCTGCCCAACCCGAACTACGATCCTGCGTCTATCTTGCCTGGGGAGCCGAACTAGGCTCACGTCGCCCGTCGCGGCGCCCCGCTGAGAAGGCAACAAATACGCAGAAACACTCCAGATTCGTCCAAAAACATAAGGCGTTATAATCCGCTGCGCGTCGATCCAACTGAGCGGGTTGGCATAGGAGGTGTCGTAAGGAGGCGAGGAAATGCGGAAGTCAATTACCCGATCAATCGTTGCGTTGTTGGCTGCGCTGGCGCTTTCGCAGATCGCGATGGCCCAAGGTCGGGGTGGACGGGGGGCAGTTCCGGACGGCTTCATCCGCGAGGGAGTTCCGGCGATGCCGAATCCGCCGGGGCCTGCTCCGAGGCGGGATCTCTCAGGCGCCTGGGTGGGACCAAACAATTACACAATCGGACCCATACCCGATCTGACGCCGGCGGGGGAGGCGCGCTTCAAGTTGAATCATCGCTACCTGGGTTTTGACGTCAGCAAAGGCGATGCAATCCCGGCGTCAAACGATCCGTTCATTACCTGTGATCCATTGGGATTTCCGCGCAACCTCGTGGCCCATGCGATCAGCCAGCGGGGAGGCGTCTTGTTCGGGTCGGCTCCGAACCGCATCATCATCGCGTATGAACAGCAGCGGGTGTGGCGTGAAATCTGGATGGACGGACGAGCGCTTCCCAAGCAGGTGGACGCGAAGGGGGCGCCGGAGTCCAGGTATTACGGACACTCGGTAGGCCGCTGGGACGGAGACTACACGCTCGTGATCGATACCACGGGCGTGGATGAACGGCCCTGGCTCTATGAAGAGGGCTATCCCCGCAGCTCGTCCGCGCTCATCCAGGAGCGCTACACGCGCGTGGACCAGTACAACATCCAGTTCACGGTCACCGTGGACGATCCGAAGTTCTACACCAAGCCCTTTCAATTCATGAAAGCAAACCTCTATTGGATGAAGGATCAGATGTTTGCCGAGACCTTCTGCATCCCGTCCGAGGGCATCGAGTACCGCGACAGCATCACCGGGCCGTCTGGCATTAAAGTGCTCCCGTAAGCACACGCTCCGGCCGCCTGCGAATTGTTAGCGTGGCCCCGCGAAACGCGGGGCCACGCTAACCCTCACTGCCCCCCGCGACCGCCGCGGCCGTCGCCGCCGCCCCCGCCCCCGTAAAGCTGCAATTTCTCAGCGAAGGCTGGCTCCTCGTTATGCGTACAGACGTATTCGTCCCAGCGGTCGTCGGGATCCTGCGCCAGCGACCACCGGCGAGATCCGTGAACGTACGGCTGTGCCAGCACCACCGGGTCCTCAATCGTGAGATCGTAGACGATGTAGTTCTTCGAGGGCCGGGTGAAGCGCTCGACGACGTGCACCTTCTCACTCGGATGCCATCCACCGGGATTCGTCACCCTCCGATCAATGGCGATCGTATCGACGACGAGCGTATCTCCCTCCCAGCGGCCGACCGACTCGCCAACGAACGACGGGTCCGGATCTTCTGAATGCGGGCGCCCATCGGTGGGTACATAACGAATCGTTGTCGGCCATTCAGTCAGAATCCAGACACTTCCCGGCAATTGAATCAACTGCATGGGGCCGTGTTGACTGGTTTGCATGGTGATCGATTGTGGAGTGCCACCGACAGGACACTCTCCATATAGTTCCCGTGGGAACCGGTACTTTGCCGTCCCCTCAGGCGTGAGGACCGGCGACGCCTGCGGCGGGCGCGGCACCGCGGGATCGAATTCAAGATAGATACTGTCGTCGACCTGGTAACCACCCTGAAGCATTCTTCCAGCCTGGTTCGGATAGTACCGTCCAGTCAGGTCCGGGTGCCCGTCCGCCGTGCGGGGCGTCGGTCCGCCGGGAGGCAACAGGCGTATCTCATGAAAATTTCCGGCCACCCTGCTGGTGTCGTACTTCACCGCAGGCTTCGCTCCTGGCTCGGGAGACGCCGCTGCTTGCTCGGGAGACGTCGCGGCCTGCTCGGACGAATTCTCAGCGGCACAACCAGCGAGCAGGACTACGGCTCCAGCGCAGTAAACCAATCGCCGCTTCATTTGGCTCATGTTCCGATTCCCTCCCTTCTCTCAGGCGCTGGGCGTCGTTCACTTGTTCCAGAAGCTAAGCTGCTCGGGCGTGATTTTTTCAGGAAGCTGCCCGACGATACGAATGATGCCATCCGCCATCTTGATGTACTCGGCCGAGGCTCTGTTTTCACCGAACCCAAGCTTGGCCGGGCAGACCCTCGCATCCATGACCTTACCCATGTGGATTTCGAAGTCCCGCCTGGTGGTGCCGTTTCGCCTCATGGCGTTCGGGGTCAGCAATTCTATGTGCCACGATTTCTTGTTGCCCTTGGCATCCGTCACGTCCAGGTCGAAATACCCGTGTGGATTCTCCCAAATGAGACCCGTGAGGACACCCCTCAGATCCATGCACTTGGATCCGTCGAACTCCGTGCTGTATCCGTGATGCGCGAACGTGGAAACCGCCGCTCCGAAAACACACACTGCGATGAACAGACCACTGAGTTTCATTCTCATGGAGATATCTCCTGTTATTACGCCGCCTAGAAGTTGAGCTGCACTGAGAACTTGACGAACCTGGCCAAAATAATCTCGTTCGGTCGCCGGAAGTTGTCGTAGGTAAGGCTCTCGGCCAGCACCGCGCTGCTATTCAGGACATTGAAGATATCGGCGGCGATCCTCACGCGCCTCGGCCCGACTCGCAAGAGCTTCGCGAGCGACAGGTCCAACTGTTCGATCCGGTCCCCATAGAATGTCCCCGGCGCGATGAGGCCCACGGTCGCATTCGCGCGACTGCCGCCGGACAGGGGCCGGCCCAACCCCTGCACCTGTCCACTCGAATAGACCTGATCCGAGAGAATCTGCGGCCCCGGCAGGTCCTGGTACGCCGCACTGAACTGGACATCCAGCCGCGGGATCGTGTACGCACCGGAGAACTTTAACTGCGTCAGGAAATTCGTCGCCACGTGGCAGTACGGATTCGTCGGCGCGATCTCCGGCAGGGCCGCCCGCACTTCGCAGTTGTCCGTGACCGTGCGCCCGGTACTCAGGCCGCCCTGCACGAACGCCCCGTTCCCGAGCCGTGCGTTGATCGTGAGGTCAACTCCCTGCCAGTAGTTCTGCTGCTTTCCGAAGTTGCTCGCGCGGGTGGTGAAGGGATCCGTCTGGCCGAACTTATTCGGGTTGATGTCGTAGAGTCCCCCAATCACCTGGCCGCCGCCTCCAGGGAGCCGCGGATCCACCGGGGCCGTCACGCTGAACCCGGTGAAGTCCGCCGCGGTCACCGCCCGGTTGTCGATGGCCAGGAAGTTGCCGAAGACACGACGGAAATAGCCGAACTCCGCGGCCACGCGGGGAGCCAGCTCCTGCTGCAGTCCCGCCGAGAACTCCCAGTTGTACGCGCGCCGGTGCCACCCTTCGAGCAGATCCCGGTCGAATTCCCCGAAGGACGTGCGCCCAAGACGACCCTGGCCGGTGACGCCGATTTCTCCGAACGGGCCGGACCACGGCCCGCACTCACCGTTGGCCACCGGATTGAGCAGGTTGCAGTCGGGCACGTAGTTCCGGTTCGCATCATCCCAGGTCCGAGTTGTGGTGACGAAGAGATTGACCGCCGGGTTGCTGGTGTCCGTGGCGTCCATCCCCCCCGCCCCCAGCGTGGCCAGGTACCGGTTCATGCTCACCTTGACGGCCGTCTTCCCGGTGCCGAAGACGTCGTAGGCGGCCCCGAGCCGCGGCGTGATGTCGTGATAATTCGAGCCCTTCGACCTGGGGATCATGAAGTCTCGGGTGGGCAGGAACTCCGTTGGCCCGATGTGTTGTGCGGGGTAGCTGTTTTCCCAATAGTCGTAGCGGACTCCGAGGTTGAGCGTCAACTGCCCGGTGGTCCATTTGTCCTGCACGTACGCGCCGAGGTCGTGGTTGACCTCAGACTTGATGTCCAAAGTATTTCCCGACGCGACAGTCGGAATGCCCCTCATCGTGAGTTGATTCGGCACGCCGTTCAGGAACCGGTACTGGAGCGGGTTGACTTCGGCCGTGTACTCCGTCATCTGGCCATTCCGGTGGGTCAGGCCTACCTTGAGCGCATGGCTGCCAGTGATGTAGGACATCGCGGCCCGGTAGCTGTGGACCGTTTCCGGGCGATGGCGTGAGACACCAGTCGCGCGGTAGCTCATGCCAGTCCCCTGATCCGTCACCCGGATCATCTCGGGAAGCGTCCCAGTATAGGGGAACTGGTCGCTGACCGCCTGGATGTATTGGCCGCCAAACTCGAGCAGCACCCGATCCGTAAGCGGCGTCGTCCACTCGCCGGTGCTGATCCGTCGAAGGGGATACTCGCGCCGATCCGCGCCTTCGAGGGAATTCGCCAGACTGGCGTCCTGCGGGCAGTAGCACAGCTTGGCGTCGTGCATGGTAAAGGCGAACTTGTTCTGCTGGTTCACCTGCCACGTCACGCGGACGTGGATATCGTCCTGTGTCCGCTCGTTGGTGGCGCGCTCACTCGAAGGCTGGTACGTCCAGGCGTTGGGGTTGTTGAAGTTCGCGTCCTTGTACAGCCCGGCCGGATAGATCGACGAGCGCCTCCGCATCCCCGCGACATAGAACCAGAGCTTGTCCCGCATGATCGGACCGCCGAACCCTGGATTCCACTCGTAGTTCACGTTGATTTTGTTGGGATCCGACAGCCCGCGGTTCCTCAGCTCCTGCGACACGTTGCTGCCCTGCAACGATTCGTTTGCGAACGTCGAGAGGAATACGCCGTTGAACGTATTGCCACCGTCTTTCGGAATGCGGTTGATTCTTACGCCGCCCACGCTGGACTCGGCATCGCCACCTGACGTGTCCATGACGATCTCTTGCATGGCGGCAGGATTCACCCGCACCGGCTGGTGGTTGCCGGTGTTCAGCACCATGGCATTCATCCCGCCGATTTCCTGAACCACGTCCGTGCTGCCGTGAATCTGTATGGTCGGGAAGGCCGTCACGCCCCCCGACCCGCCGACATCCTGTCCCCCGGTGGTGGTCACCCCGGGGATCAGCACGCTCAGGCTGTACTCGTTGCGAGCGGTCGGGAGCACTTCGAGGACTTCGGCGTCGATAATTCGCTCGGTGTTGGTGTTCTGCACGTCGACGACCGGTGATTCGCCCGAAACGGTGATGGTCTCCTCGAGCGTCCCCACCTTCATCTCGGCACCGACCCTCGCCGTAAACGTGCCGGTCAGCTCAATGCCTTCCCGGACGACCACAGCGAACCCCGGCAGCCTGAATGTGATTTTGTAGGTGCCGGGCGGCAGGCCGACGACGCGGTACTGCCCCGTCCCGTCGGTCACCACCGAGCGGACCTGCTCGATGAGCGCCGGGCTGGCCACTTCAATCGTCACACCCGGAAGCAATCCACCGGACGTGTCTTCAACAACGCCGGTAATAGTCCCCTGCGCATAGACAGCCGAGGAGACCGTCGTCAGTCCTGCGAACACCATCGACGCGAGGCGCGAGCTGCGAGACATATTCCCTCCCGCGGGGGACCCGGTAAGATGCCGGGCCCCGACCCATTACGAGTGCGCCGAGCCGACTGGTAAGAAACAGATCCTCTAAGAATCCTCTGAACCGCATCCTCGTATCATGCCGCGGACACCACGTCAAGCTTGAAGTCGCACGACCAGGCTCACCGATATCGCCTGCTGAACGATGAGGGCCGCCAAGCTATCGACCGATCACGGGCCTGGCGAATCTCGAGGCGTCGATCGGAGCATTGGGCTCCACTTCGCTGAACTCGTACACCGATCGGCCGTCCGTCCAGGTCACGGTGACCATGAACGGCACCTCGACGCCGGAGACGGTGCGGTAGTCGGCATAGTCAACCTGTATGGGGTTCAAACCGATACGGGTATTGGCATAGCGGAACATTCGCACCAGCAATCCGGTCTCTTGGTCGAAGTAGAACTTGACCGGGGTATCGTCGGCCCCGGTCCCCTGCACGACATCCACTGGCTTGTCATCAATCACGGTCGTGGCAAAACCAGTGATCCAATCCTTGAGCAGTTGTCTGATCTGGCCCGGAAACATCAGCGCCGCTTCGAGCTTCGCGCCCTGGAGCTCCGCTCCCGAGAGGGCAACGACCGGAACCTTCATCAGTGTTCCGGTGGAAGTGTTCCAGGCGTTTTGTCCATCGACGACCCTGACGCTGTCCGCTCCCGGAGCAAGATGAACCACGATGGCGCGCTGGTTCGGAGCCCTCGCATAGACCTCAAAGGGCACGGTTGCCCCCGCCGTGTCGAAACCCTCGTACATGCCGCGCGCGACGAAACTCTTCAGGGTGGCCAGCCTCTCCGCTCCACCGAGCGCCTTGATGTAGGCGTCGAACAGCTGGTCAGGGGAGGGCCGGTTCGGAGGAGCAAGTGGTGACAGTTCGACTTCGTTGGGATCGTCGTCAGGTGGAGCGCTGTACTGCTCCACCAAACTTGGAGTGTTCTTGGGACGGTCGGCCCCCCGATGGCAGGTATAGCAGGTCACCACGCGCATCCCGCCGAAGTTGGCCTTATTGATGGCATCCACCATGAGGATCATCCGGCGCGCCATCTGTTTACGCGGATTGTCGAGCGCGTAGGAGGCCTGATCTAATGGGTCGTGGCAACCCGAGCAGTTCAGGGCCAACGAGGACGAGATAAAGCCCATGGTTCCCATGAATTCGTCCACGGTCAG
>DASRPK010000065.1:0-2764 GCA_035646395.1 Gemmatimonadaceae bacterium
GCACTTTCCGTCTCGTTCGACGGCGACGCGACTACGGTCACACACTATGTCTACGCCGGAAAGATCATCGCGACGCTGGAGTTGGCGGCCACGCCGGCGGTTGTGGCGCTGCGGCCCGGTGCGGTGGCTCCCGAGGAGTCGAAGGGAGCGGGGCGCGTCGAAAATGCGCCACCAGTTGGCGATCCGGCCGCCTCACGAGTTGTGGTCACTGAATCGATCCGAGGCGATGCGCGAAAGCTCGACCTCGCCGACGCACCGGTGATCGTCAGTGGCGGCCGTGGGTTGAAAGCCGCGGAAAACTTCAAGCTGGTTGAAGAGCTTGCCCAGGCATTTGGGAATGCCGCCGTCGGTGCAACTCGCGCCGTCACTGACGAAGGCTGGCGCCCGCATAGCGACCAGATCGGCCAGACGGGCCGACAGGTGAGCCCGGATCTGTACGTGGCGGTCGGAATCTCTGGCGCCATCCAGCACCTGGCCGGCATGCGCACGTCACGCACAATCGTAGCGATCAACAAGGACAAGGACGCGCCGATCTTCAAGCTCGCCGACTACGGGATCGTCGGTGACGTGTTCGAGATCGTTCCCGCACTCACTGCCGCAATTCGAGAGGCCAAGGCGAAGGGCTAGCGTCAGGAACACCTTCTCACCACAGGGAACACAGAGAACACAGGAGAAAACGAACAACTCCGTGTTCCCTGTGCTCCCTGTGGTTCAATGTTTTTCGGACTTATGTTGGTGCGATGGAACTGGCCAATATCGCATTCCTATTTGTCCTGATTCTCGCGGTCGCGTGCTTTTCTTTCAGCGCGCAGCGGCTCTATCGATTCCTCCGGATCGGGAAGGACGAGCCTCGTTGGGATAACATCGGGACGCGACTCTGGAATCTCCTCTCGATAGGCATTGCGCAGCGGAAGATCCTGCGCGACCCCGTTGCTGGTCCGTTGCACGCGCTCGTGTTCTGGGGATTTGTCGTCCTCACGGTGGGCAGCGTCGAGATTCTGCTGGCCGGTGTATTCCCCTCGCTTGCGTTCCGAAACTGGCTGCCGAGTGGACCTTACCGGCTGTTCGTGCTGTCGCAGGAAGGTTTCGCGATCTTCGTCCTGATCGCGGTGTCGGTTCTCCTCTATCGACGCATTGTCGTAAAGCCCGCACGACTGCAGGGCGACAACGTGCACTCGGGCGATGCGATCCTCATCCTGTCGATGATCGCCGGGCTCATGATCACGTTGATCCTGACGTCGGCGTTCGATCGTGTCATCGAACCGCACCTGCCGCTCGCCGCTCAGCCAGTCTCGGCCCCGGTGTCAATGTTGTTCGGCTGGATGTCTCCCGAATCGGCAAGGGTTGCGCGCGAGATGAGCTGGTGGTCCCACGCGCTGTTGATCCTCGCCTTCCTCAACTATCTGCCGTATTCGAAGCACCTGCACGTCATCGTCTCGCTGCCTAACACCTTTCTCTCCAATACCAGTGGTCCGGGCGTCATCGGCGCCATGAAGCCGATGGACCTCGAGGCTGAGAGCGAGCAGTTCGGCGCGTCCGACGTGACGCACCTGACCTGGAAGAACCTGCTCGACGGCTACAGCTGCACCGAATGTGGTCGCTGCACAGCGGTGTGCCCGGCGAACATCACGGGCAAGCCGCTCTCGCCACGCAAGATCGTTATCAACACCCGCGAGCGGTTGACCGAACTCGCGCCGGCGATCGTTGGCGGAACCGACATCTTCGCCGAACCGCTGCTTGGTACGTCGATGGTGATAACGGAAGAGAACCGCCGCCTCACGGACACTTACATCACCGAAGAAGAGCTCTGGGCGTGCACGTCGTGCCGTGCGTGCGTTTACGAGTGCCCCGTTTCGATCGACCAGCTCGAGATCATCAATGAACTGCGTCGTGGACTCGTGCTCACTGAGGCGCGATTTCCTGAGGAGATCCAGCCGGCGTTCGAGTCCATGGAGCGCAACGGGTCACCCTGGGCGTTCCAGCCTGCCGATCGCGGCAAATGGGCCGAAGGCATGGACATCCCAACGATGGCAGAACTCGCGGCGCGGAATGAGCGCGCAGACATCCTGTTCTGGGTCGGGTGCATGGGGTCTTTCGACGACCGCGCGAAAAAAGTCACGGTCGCATTCGCACGCATCCTCAAGGCAGCCGGCGTCCGTTTCGCGATCCTCGGCCAGGAAGAGAGCTGCCACGGCGACCCGGCCCGGCGGATGGGGAACGAGTACCTGTACCAGATGCTCGCCAAGCAGGCGATCGAAACGCTCAACGGTTACGGCGTCACGACCGTCGTCACGAGTTGTCCGCATTGCTTTCATCAGATCGGGAACGAGTTCCCGCAATTCGGAGGAGTGTTCGACGTCGTGCACCACTCCGATTACCTCGCGCGATTGCTTGCCGAGGGTCGGGTGCCGCTGGACAGCGAAGACGGACGGAAGCTCGTCGTTTCGTATCACGACAGCTGCTACCTGGGCCGGTACAACGACGTGTATGACAGCCCACGCGAGGCGATCCGGCGCTCTCTTCCCGTCGTGACGATCGCGGAACCGGTTCGGACCCGGGACCGGGGACTATGTTGTGGCGCCGGCGGCGGCCGGATGTTCATGGAGGAGCGCACCGGAAAGCGCATCAATGTCGAGCGCACCGAGGAGCTACTGGCGACGGGCGCGGACACGCTGGCGGTGGCCTGCCCATTCTGCCTGACCATGATCAGCGACGGAGCCCGCGCCCTCGGCAGCGACGCTCCGGTTCAGGACATCGCGGAAAT
>DASRPK010000066.1:0-2585 GCA_035646395.1 Gemmatimonadaceae bacterium
TCTCGCGGGTACGAGTACGCGAACGCGTGCTCGACGTGCCGGAGTGCTTCGTTCAACAACGGCTCGAATGACGGATAGCAACAGATAACGCGATCGAGGGTGACGATGGTTGCGGACGGAATCTGCGGCCCGACATCAACGAAGTCGCCGTGGATGAATTCGACGACTCCTAGTCGATCGCGACGCGTCGCTTCCTGGGCCGCGGCAGCAAGGTAGGCCGGCGACGCGTCGACGGCGATAACGCGCTCGGCTCCACGGTCGAGCAGTTCGAAGCTCAATCCGCCGACTCCAGAGCCGACATCGAGCAGGACGCCCTTAACCGCACCGGTGCCCACGAGCAAGTCGCGAAGCAAACGGGCGGTCGTCCCGGGTCCTTTCTTGCGATAGCTTTCCAAATCGCGCTTCGCGATCTTCTCGTCGAAATGCGCGCCAGCGACGTTGCCGTACGTCGAGCAGCATGCGCTCATGTCGTTTCCGTCACGGTCAACGCGGCTTGCGGGCGTAGACATTCACGCCAGCGACGCCATATTTTGCCGCGACTCGCTCCTTGGAGGTGCCTCGAAAACAATCGAAGCGCTCCTTTACGACGACTCTTTCGAAGCCGAGGTGCCCGAGAAGCGTCACAAGCTCTGCCTCCGGCAGAGCGCCGGCGATTCAACCGGTCCACAAATCGATGTTGCGGCGAATCGACTCAGA
Organism: Gemmatimonadaceae bacterium; assembly: GCA_035646395.1. Lineage (GTDB taxonomy): Bacteria > Gemmatimonadota > Gemmatimonadetes > Gemmatimonadales > Gemmatimonadaceae > JABWBJ01. The sequence goes on from DASRPK010000066.1 coordinate 697, forward strand.
CAGCTCGGTCGCGACGACAATGTCTCCATACAGGAACTGTCCTCCTGGCTTGAGAATCCGGAAGACCTCTCCGAAGGCCCGATCCTTATCCGGCGTCAGATTCAGCACGCCGTTCGAGATAACGACATCGACGCTCTCCGATTCAACGGGCAGGGACATCGCGTCCCCGAGACGCACTTCGACGTGGGCAAGCCCACGTGACCTCGCACCGTTTCGAGCTCGCTCGGCCATCGCTTCGGTCATATCGACACCAATCGCGCGACCATCTGATCCCACAGCCTGAGCGGCCAACAGCAGGTCCATTCCGGCGCCGCAGCCGATATCGACAACCGTCGCGCCAGCCGTCATCGTTGCGATGCGATGGGGGTTGGCGACTCCGGCGAACGCCGCGGTACTGTCCGCAGGAAGCCGCGCCAACTCGACCGCATCATAGCCAAGCATCTCGGCTGCGTAGGTCGGTCCGCGATGGAAATGGAAGTCACCCGATGGTTCCGTCGCGACTCGTCGATAAATGGACTCAATCTCGGCGCGCAGCCGTAAGGTATCGAGGTCAACCGGACACGTACTTGCCATAGCATCCTCGCTCTTCTCTGCGTTCAGGCGATTCGACGTCGCAGCGTTTCGTCCATCCGGACACCCACGATCACACCTGACAAAAGTGTGATGCCTGCAACCAACCACATCGCGCCTTTCAATCCCAACCAATCGGCCGTCAGACCGGCCACCACGGCGCCCACCGCATATCCAAGATCGCGCCACAATCGGTAGACGCCGACCGAAGACGCACGCCACGCGGGAGCTGCCACGTCACCGATCGCGGCGAGCAGCGTCGGGTACACCATCGCGGTGCCAATTCCGAGCAACACGCCGCCGCTGGCAAAGCCGGCGAATCCATCTGACACGATCACCGCGGCGATACCGGCGGCCTGGACCCACATGCCTGCAGCAATGAACCACTTCCGCCCGAATCGATCGGACAACGCTCCAGTGGCCAGTTGGCCGATGCTCCACGTGGCGGGGTAAATGGCCGCAAGTACACCAATACGATCGAGGCTGAGATTTGCCGCCGCGAACAGAAGCGGAAACAGCCCCCAGGCCATACCGTCGTTCAGGTTGTTCACAAGTCCGGCCTGGGTCAGGGTGGACAGGTTGCGGTCAGTCAGCGTGGTCCTCCAGAAGACGTCACGCGCGCTCATCTGGGTTGAACTGACCTTCTGAAGCGTCGACTCGAATGTCACATGACCGTGGGTTTCCCGCACGAGAAACACGGAGAGCGTGAGGCCAATCGCGACGAACGCGACACCCGGATAAAACGGGTCAGGCCGCAGCCCCTGGCTGGCGGCGAGCCAGCCAGTCAGCAGTGCCGCGCCTGCCAGCGCGCCATATCCTGCGAACTCGTTGAGCCCCGTCGCGAACCCGCGTCGCTGGCTGCCAACGAGATCGATCTTCATGATCACCGTCGTCGACCAAGTGAGCCCCTGGCTGATGCCGAGGAACACGTTCGCCACAAGAATCCAGTTCCACGTCGGCGCCCACATCAAGAGAAATGGAACGGGCACGGCAACGATCCACCCGGCAACCAACACGTGCTTCCGCCCGATCCGGTCTGAGAGCTGGCCCGCTGCGTAGTTCGTGAGCGCCTTCGTCACGCCGAACACGACGATGAACGAGAGTGCCGCAAACCGAGCCGCCAGTTGGAATTCGCGCTCGGCGAGGAGCGGAAGAATGGTGCGCTCGATGCCGACCATCGCGCCGACGAAGGCGTTGACGACGATCAGCAGGGTGAACTGCGCCAGATTTTCGCGGAGGCCTAGCTGGATTCGTGGCTGGTCCGGCGCGAGCGCTGCCGCCTTCACGACGTCGGCACCGTCTCGTGACCGCGATTGAAC
>DASRPK010000067.1:0-6607 GCA_035646395.1 Gemmatimonadaceae bacterium
TCGGCCGTGCCCACGCGCTCAGGCCAGGTGGCGCCCCACGCCGGATCGATCGAGCCGAAGATGAGAGAGCCCAGTCCGGCGATGAAAACTCCGAATAGTGATCGAAGCATGAGGCGAGTCCTTTGGGAGGCTGGAGTATGCGCCGTTCAGGCGACTTGGAGCATCCCCCGGTACGTGTCGAAATGCGTCGCCAAGATCTGCCGGCCTTTCTCTCAACTCCACATAGTTCGGCACCAACGCTGCGGCAACTAGACTTAATGTGTCGTCGAGACCAAACACACATCACAGAATGACCTGAATCACTCGCTGCAGCAATCGTGCGGTCCATAATTCCCCCAAACACTAAGGGGGGATCCAAGATGCAAGTCCTGCAACTTGGCGGAACGCTGACACGCAAGCACCATCGCCTGGGTCTTCTCGTTGCCGCCGCGCTCGCCGGTTTGGCGAGTACCAGCGCAATGGCGGCCGGCCCGCCTTGCGAACCCGAGGCGAAGATCGCCCCGACCAATCAGATCGTGAATGAAAATGATCTGGTGACGATGAATGGGCAACCGTCGAAAGACGAGACGTCCTATTCCTGGCTCCAGACCGCGGGACCCAGCGTGACGCTGAGCAATAGCACGGCAGCGATGCCGATGTTCACTGCTCCTGCCGTCGGCCCCGCGGGTGCAACGTTGAAGTTCACGCTGCGCGTAACCGGTTGCAGCCCGGCGATTACGTCGCCGGCCGTGGAAACCACGGTGACAGTCCTCGACGTCGCGGACCCCAACCAGCCGCCCGTGGCCGCGGCGACAGTATCGCCAGCGTCCATCTACACGGGGTACGCGGTCACGCTGGACGGCAGCGGTTCCAGCGATCCTGACGGCGACACGTTGACCTACTCCTGGACGCAGATAGAAGGTACTGCCGTCGTAGTGAGCAATGCCAACACCGCGATGGCGACGTTTACGGCGCCATTCGCCCCGTACCCGGATGGCACGTCGCTCAAGTTCAGACTGACCGTTTCCGACGGCACGCTGCAGGCCTCGACAGAGCAGATTGTCAACGTGCTGTGGCTGAACGCCGCGCCGGAAGCGCAGGTGTCTTGTCCCTTGTCTGTGGATGAGGGCGGCGAGTTCACCCTCGACGGCAGTGGCTCCAACGATCCGGACGATGGTATTGCAGCGTATTTATGGAGCCAAACGGTGGGCGGTCCGGTGGCCGAACTGCCGCCAGATATGACGACGGAGTCGATCATTGCGTTCGCGCCGCTGCTGGGCTCACCGCTGGACACGATGTCGTTCAAGCTCGAGGTAACCGATGTTGGCGGGCTGATGGATGACGCTGAGTGCAATATCAAGGTCAACGACATCACGCCCCCGGAGGCCGAACCGACACATTCGCCTCCTGCCAACGCACTCGGTTGGAACAACAGCGATGTCACGGTGACCTGGGACTGGTTCGATGCCGGTGTCGGTATCGACGAGGCAATTTGCCCGGAGACCACCACCTCGTCCGGCGAAGGCGATCCGATGAATCTCGAGGCGACCTGCAGCGACCTGTCCGGCAATGAGCACACGGAAAGCTATCCGGTGAAGGTCGACAAGACCAAGCCGAATATTTCCGCTGCGACAACCACGTCACCGAACGCCCATGATTGGTACCGGACGAATGTGACGGTGCATTTCACCTGCACGGACGGGCTGTCCGGTATCGTCGCCGGCGACTGCCCCGGGAATCAGGTGCTGAGCACTGAAGGCGCCGCTGTCTCGTCCACCGCGCAGGCGGTGTCGGACCAGGCCGGCAATGTCAGCGATCCGAGCAACGTGTTGACAGTCAGCATCGACAAGACCCAGCCGACCATTTCCGCTGCGGCAACTTTGTCACCGAATGGTTATGGCTGGTACAACGATGACGTGACGGTGCATTTCACCTGCGCGGACAGCCTGTCCGGAATCGTCGCCGGCGACTGCCCAGAAGACGAGACGCTGATTGCTGAAGGCACCGACGTCTCCTCGACGGCGCAGAAGGTGTCGGACAAGGCTGGGAACCTCAGCGATCCGAGCAACGTCGTGACCGTCAACATCGACAGGACCGACCCCGGCATCAACTGGGCCGGCGACATCGATGGCGGCGAGAGTTTCTATTTCGGCTCCGTGCCCGCCGCGCCGACCTGTGTAGCCACCGATGCCCTGTCCGGTCCGGAGGGCTGCGCGGTGACCGGATACTCGGTTACCGTCGGCACCCACACCTTGGCGGCCACGGCCCACGACAAGGCCGGCAATGAGACCAAGGCGGAACGTCAATACACCGTGAAGGCTTGGACGCTCAACGGGTTCTACCAGCCTGTCGATATGGGCGGCGTCTGGAACACCGTCAAAGGCGGTTCCACCGTGCCACTGAAGTTCGAGGTTTTTGCCGTGAACGAGCTGACCGACGTCAGCGTGGTGGATCGCTTTGCAGTCACGAAGATTTCGTGCGTGAGTTCCAGTATCGAGGACACGATCGAAATGGTCAGCACCGGCGGCACAACGCTGCGATACGACTCCATGGCAGGCCAGTTCATTCAGAATTGGCAGACGCCGAAGGCAGCCGGCACCTGCTACCTCGTGACGATGTGGACCGACGACGGCTCGAGCCTCTTGGCGAACTTCAAGTTGAAGTAGCCGCAAGCAGATGGCGGCGGTCGGCCCCAAAGGCAGTCCGCCGTCGTCCGCTCTCCACTGTGAGATTCACGCGGGAGGGGACCGATCGGCGTGAATTCGGAGTCGCGCGGTCGGGGCGTCGATACCCGATATGCACGGAGCCGTCATCCTTCGGCACGGTTTCTCAAAAGAAATGCCCAAAATGTCAATCCTGGAGAGGCTGCCTCGATCGGTGACGTGTGATGTTTCGAGGGTCGTCGCGGGCAAGAAGAACGTTCATCCGTCGCGATGTCCCATGTCGGTGAGTTCCCACAGCGACGCCCAGGGTTCATCTGGCAGTGACTTGTTGACACTGTCCCTCGCGGAGGATCATAAGGACGCTATAAGCGCGAATTAAACGGCTGCAGCACATGTTCATCTCGGGTATTGGCACCGCGACACCGCCTCGGCGCTATACCAAGGCGGAATGCTGGAGCGCCTTCCAGGAGTCGGAATGGCTCGCGCGCCTCGATCGCCGCTCCCATGCGATTGGCGAGACGGTTTTGCGGCGTGATAACGGGATTTCCGCGCGGCGCCTGGCACTCGATTCGCTGGCGGAAGGGTTCGCAATCGATCCGGACACGCTGCATCGCCGATTCGCGACCCACGCGCCGGCACTGGCCACAGAGGCGGCACTCGATGCCATGCGGGACGCGGGTATCGACGCCCGCGACATCGATGCCGTCGTGGTCAGCACGTGCACGGGCTACCTGTGTCCGGGCCTCACGAGTTATCTCACGGAGACACTGGGTTTAAAAGCAAACGTCCAGGCGTTCGACCTGGTCGGCCAGGGCTGCGGCGCGGCACTACCCAACTTGCGGCTTGCCGATGCGCTCATCGTCGCGGGAGCTGCCGAACATGTGCTTTCGGTGTGCGTCGAAGTGAGCAGCGCGGCCATGTACCTGGACAACGATCCCGGCGTGCTGATCAGCGCCTGCCTATTCGGCGATGGGGCGGGCGCGGCGATTCTCAGCCGGCGATCGCCGAAGCACGGGCGAAGCATCGAATGGCGGAGCAGCAGGTCAGTGCTCGAACCCGGCCACCGCGACGCCCTGCGGTTCGAGCAGCGCGGCGGCATGTTACGAAACATCCTTACCCGGCCGGTGTCTGCACTCGCAGCCGAGCATGCGCAGGTGGTGCTTCAAGCCGAATTGGCCCGCGCGGAACTCGAGATGACCGACATCGTCGCGTGGATCATGCATGCGGGAGGTCGCGATGTCTTGCAGGCGCTGCGCGAACGGATCGGATTGTCGGTCGATGACCTGCGTTACAGCGCGGCGATACTCGATGAATACGGCAACATGAGCAGCGCCTTCGTCTACTTCGTGCTCAAGGCCGCGCTCGATGACAGCGCGCCGCAGGGGTGGTGGTGGATGTCGGCCTTCGGCGCGGGATTTTCCTGCCACGGCGCCCTGCTGGCGGTGGGTGCCCGCGAATGAGCAGGACGATCCTTGGGCGCCGCGTGGAGGAGGAGACACTCGACCACTTGCGGGAAGAAGACCCGCGCGCGATACGCTCGCGGCGCGACCTGCGTCGCATCAATCGGGTCATGGGCAATGCTTCGATCCTGGATTCGCTTCTGCAAGACTCGCTCAAGCATCCACCGAAACGCATCGCGGAGCTGGGGGCGGGGGACGGTTCGCTGCTTCTGGGCATCGCCAGGCGCCGGGCGCGTTCGTGGCCCGGGGTGGCGCTCACACTCGTCGATCGACAGGACCTTTTCGACGCGACGGCACGGGCGGACTTTGCCGATTGCGGCTGGACGGCAACCGCCGCCGTCATGGATGTCTTTGACTGGCTGGAGCATGAGGCACATCGGCACTACGACGCCATCGTCGCGAATCTGTTCGTGCATCATTTCGAGGCCGATGCCTTGCGCCGTCTGTTCCGCGGAATTGCACGAATCACGGAATGCTTCGTCGCCTGTGAACCACGGCGGGCGCAGGTCGCACAGCTGGGCAGCTACCTGGTCGGTGCCCTCGGCGCCAATGCCGTGACGCGTCGCGATGCCGTGCTGAGCGTCCGCGCGGGATTCCGCGACCGCGAGCTTTCGGCCTGTTGGCCGGATGACGGCGAATGGCGGCTGAGTGAGGGAGACGCGCGGCTTTTCTCGCATACCTTTACTGCCGTGCGGCGAGAGCGGCGTGGCTGAATACGATGCCGTCATCGTCGGTGCGGGTCCGGCGGGCAGCACCGCGGCCATTCTGCTGGCCTCGGCGAAGTGGTCCGTAGCGCTGGTCGAGAAGCAGACTTTCCCCCGGCGCAAGGTTTGTGGGGCATGCATTGCCGCGAGCAACTTGCCGATTCTCGCCGCGCTGGGCATCGGCGATGCATTTGTCCGGCTCGCCGGTCCCGAGTTGCGCGGAGTCGCTCTCTATTGCGGCGATGGCCTGCTGCACGCGCCTTTGCCGGCTGTGCCCAATACGCCCCACCCGTGGGGCCGTGCGCTCGAGCGCGACACATTCGATCGGCTATTGCTTGAGCGTGCCCGAGAGCTGGAGGTCACGATCTGGCAGCCCTGGTCGATGCGGGCGATCGACGGGAGCGCAGGTGCGTTCAGGTGCCAGATCGAGGCGCGAACTGCACCTGCCCTCGAGGAATTGCGCGCGCCGGTACTGATCATGGCCAATGGCTCGTGGGACGGGGATGTCGAGAACAAGCGGCACGCCCCCAGAAAGTCCAGCGATCTGTTCGCCTTCAAGGCGAACTTCAGTGACGCGCGGCTGGCCCCGGGTTTACTGCCGGTGATTTCGTTTGCGGGCGGATACGGTGGCCTCGTGATTGCAGACGACGGCCAGCTCACGCTCGCGGGGTGTATTCGCCGGGACTTCCTCAAAGCCTGCCGGGTCGCCGCACCCGGCCATACGGCAGGCGAGGCGTTCGAGATGTACTTGCGCAACCAGTCGAGGTCGTTGCGGAATGCCCTCTGGGACGCGCGGCGCGAAGGCCGCTGGCTCGGCATTGGGCCGATCCGTCCCGGCATCCGTGCAACGTGGCGCCGCGCGGATGGGCGGTTCATGATCGGCAACGCGGCAGCCGAGGCACATCCCATCATCGGCGAAGGCATCAGCATGGCGATGCAGTCGGCATGGCTGTTGTGTGCCAGGTTGATTGCCGCCGGCCGCTCGAATGCGTCGCCCGGTACGCTACTCCGCGTGGGCGCCGACTACACCCGGGAGTGGAGGCGAGCGTTTGCGTCGCGTATTTACCTGGCAGCGGCGCTCGCGCAATTGGCAATGAGGCCATGGCTGGCGTCGACTGCATGGCCCGTTCTCACGCGAGCCCCGCAGCTGATGACCGCGCTGGCCAGCGGAGCCGGGAAAGCTCGCGTCCTGCCCACGTTCCTGGGCGCAGCGCCGCCGGGTGGATTCCTGTCGCTGGGGGAAGCTAATTGAGCGCGCAACAAAGCACGACGTTCGACCGCCTGCGGGCGATTCTCGCGGAGAAATTCGAAGTCGCTCCGGAGCTTATCGATCCGGCTGCGCGCATGGATCAGCTCGGAATCGACTCTCTGGCGGTGATCGAAGTGATTTTCCAGATCGAAGACGAGTTCAAGATCAGCATCCAGAGCGACCCCGGAGAACTGCAAACCCTGGCCGATCTCGTGGCATGTGTCGATCGTCTCGCGGAGGAACAGCGTGCGCGGGCGTCCGCGGGAGCCGCCAGGCCTTGAGACGCGTCGCCATCACGGGTCTCGGCGTCGTTTCGCCCCTGGGCAATGGTGCACAGAATTTCTTCGATCGGCTCGTGCAGGGATATTCCGGGGTCGCACGGCTGCCGGACGACTTTCATCCGCGCCTGCTGAGCCGCGTGGTTGCGCCGGTGTCATTCGATGGCGCCGCCCATTTCGGCGCGGTGCGCCTGCGGATGCTGGACCGCGTCAGCCAGTTCGCGCTGGTCGCCGCCGCCGAAGCCATTGCCGATGCCGGTGCCTTGTTCGAAGA
>DASRPK010000068.1:0-10552 GCA_035646395.1 Gemmatimonadaceae bacterium
CCGTGCGTCACGGCGAAACAGCCGCCGTTGGCCGCGTCGCGAACGGCCGAGGCGGCGTGCGCGTGAATCCACGAGCGCTTGTTCAGCGTGCGTGCCTCATCGCAGGCCGCCGAGATCTGTGCGGTGGACAGCGTCTGGCCCCCACCCTCGCGGATGCTTTTTGACGCGAAGATCTTGATGACGTCGGCGCCGCGTGCTGCTTGCGTCCGCACCCATTGGCGGATCTCGTCCGGCGATCGCGTCGTGTCGCTGAACGAGCCTAACGATGTGAGGATGCGTGGTCCCTTGACGTCGCCACGCTCGATCGCGGCGCGAAGGGCGGTGTCGGCCGTCGAGCCGATGCTCTGTACGGTGGTGTATCCCGCGCTCAGGGTCGCCCAGGCATTTTGTGCGGCGCCGTATGCCCGCTGATTCGGCGTCTCACCCTGGTTCGTTGCGCGACCATCGGGCCCGAAATGCGAATCGATATGGACGTGCGTGTCGATGAGTCCGGGAAGCAGCGTGAACTCCCGCAGATCGTGCGTGACGCGGAGGCCGGCGCTCGACGCCGGAACGACCCCGGCGATCCGAGAGCCGCGAACGATGACGACAACGTCACGCTGCACCCCTCCGCGTCCGTCGATGAGTATGCCGGCGCGAATGAAGATCTGATCCTGCGCCTGAATGTTGTTCGCCAGCAGCACGCAGAGTGCGCCGCACTGCAGGATGTAAGTCATCATGCGCATTCCTGGTTACCCTGCTGCACACTGTTCTCAATCACCTTTGGGCTTGCTGCTCACTTGCTGCTCACTTGTCGCTAATCGCCGATCGCTGTCCTAATTCCACTTCAATCCGCGTAGCTGATCCAGATTCAAGTTCCCACCGGACAGCACGACCGCGACGCGTGATCCAGCTGGCAGCTTGACCAGGTCATGCAGCAGGGCGCCCACCGGCGCCGCAGCTGCGCCCTCAACCACGAGCTTGCACCGCTCCATCACCCAGATCATCGCCTCGAAGATGTCGCGATCGGGGAGCGCCACGATCTCGTCGACGAAACGTTGCACGACAGAAAAGTTGAGCTCACCGACACGCTTGACGCGCAGTCCGTCGATGATCGTCCTGCAGTCGATGGTCTCGAGCTGGCCTGACTGGATGCTGCGTTGCATCGCCGGGCCATCGGACGACTCGACACCGATCACACGAATGCGCGGGTTGAAGCTCTTCGCCGCCATCGACACGCCCGAAATGAGTCCACCACCACCGATCGGCACGATGATGGCATCGACGTCCGGCCAGTCCTGCACGATCTCCAGGCCTAACGTCCCCTGTCCGGCGATGAGCTGCGCATCGTCGAACGGGTGGACGTAGGTCAGCCCTTCGGTGCGGACCAGCTCCTTGGCTTTTTCATTGGCCTCGTCCCAGATCGTGCCATGCAGGACGACTTCGGCACCGTATCCACGAGTCGCGGCCACCTTGGCCGGTGTCGCGTTTTCGGCCATGCACACCACGGCCCGGATGCCGTGGAGCTGCGCAGCCAGGGCGACCCCCTGCGCGTGATTACCCGCGGAGGAACAGACGACACCACGTCGTTTCTGCTCCTCGGGCATGAGCGCAAACTTGTTGAGTGGCCCGCGGATCTTGTACGACCCAACGCGCTGGAACATCTCCGCCTTGAGACGGATGTCGAAGCCCGTGCGTTCACTCAACTGCCGCGACGTAAGGAGTGGCGTTCGCTTGATGTTGTCGGCGATACGCGCGCGGGTTTCCTCGAAATCCTTTACGGAAAGAGTGAGCATCGGGCCGTCGTAAGCGGGATTCAAGGCGGGCAAGGCGGCGGATCCAGAGTGTACAGTCGGCACTCCGTCCCCGCACCCTCGGAGCGCGCGATGACTCTTCTGCATGCGTTCGGAGTGATTTGATCATGCCACCCGCCACTGCATCTATAGAGTGTGCCCTTGGGCGGAGACGGTGTCCCTCTGCGTGAGCACCGGTCATGCTTGCGTGCCAAACGATGAGCGTGTTGCATACATCATCGAGGTTGAGCCCAAGCCTCCGAAGCCGGATCACAGGACACCCATGTCAATGCATCTCGAGGTTCGTCATCTCAGGCTGGTCGTCGCCATCGCTGACGCGGGCGGCGTCACGCGAGCCGGTGAGCGGCTCTTTCTCACCCAGTCAGCGTTGAGCCACCAGCTCAAGGACATCGAGCAGCGACTCGGCTCACCGCTCTTCATCCGCGCCGGTCGCCGCATGGTCCTCACCCCGGCCGGCCAACGGTTGCTGGAGGCCGCCCGAAGCGTCCTGGCCGAACTGGAACGTACGGAGGCGGAGATTGCCGCCAACGGCAACGGCGGCCCGACCGGGCTGTTGCGCCTAACGACTGAGTGCTACACGTGCTACCACTGGCTGCCGCCGGTCCTGGCGGATTTCCAGGATGCGTGGCCGCGCATCGAGGTACGGCTGGTGCCGGAAGCGACACGTCGCCCGCTGGCTGCGCTCGCCGCCGGTGAGCTCGACCTGGCCATCGTTGGTCACCGGATTGGAGAGCCCGTGCCGATGCCCCCGGGCAGGCGGTACGAGTCGACGCCGCTCTTCGACGATGAGCTGGTCGTGATCTCGTCACCGAGTCATCGCCTCGCCGAACGCACGTTTGTATCCGCCGAAGACTTTGCGGACGAGTCGGTGATGCTCTACAACATTCGGGAAGAGGACAGCACGTTGCTGAACGAGGTGCTCCGCCCCGCCGGCGTTCGCCCACGCCGTATCTCTCGCGTCGAGTTGACCGAGGCGATCGTTGAACTCGTGAAAGCCGGCATGGGCATTTCCGTCATGGCCCGCTGGGCGATCACTCCGTACGTACGCGCGGGCGTGCTCCAGGCGATTCCGCTGACCGCATCGGGATTTCACCGGCGCTGGAGTGCGGTCTATCGCGTCGATGGAACGAATGACGCGTTCCTCGCCGATTTCGCCCAGCGCATCGCGCGCAATGCATTCCCTGCCAGGGAAAACGACCGGAAAAAACAAACAAACGGGGTCAGACCCCAATTAGTCAGGTAATCGGGGTCTGATCCTCTCTTTACATGATCGGCCCGAGGATGCGATCCAGCTCCGCCTTGATGGCATCCAGCTCCTTCTTCAACACTGCATAACGAGCGAGGGCGTCGCGGCCGACCTTCTGGTCGGCGCCGGTCGTCATGCCGGCAAGGTAGGTAATGTGTGCCTGGATACCGGGCTTGCCGTACCGCACCGGCTCCGTCTCCACCTTTGCTGCCACCGCCCGCACCTTTTCCAGGGTATCGGCGCCGGCGCCACTGGCGTTCGCTAACCGCGACATTGCTCCCTGAATGCGCTGCCTGACGCGGCCGACGTCGGCGACCATCTCGCGCATCTTGAGGTTGTGATCGAACTGTTCCTTGAGGTCGGCGACCGTCATGCCTTCAGCCGCGAGGCGCGGATCGATCAACACGTTGAGCGGCGTCGACATCGTGTCACCGCCCACCACGACGCGCGCGGTATACCGGCCCGGGGGTGCAGTGAGCGTCGACGAGTGGCGCACGTCCCAGACAAAGCGATTATGCCCTGCACTCTTCGTCACCCGGCTCGGCGGTGGTCCACCGCGACCGCGACCCGAGGGCGTATCCGGATCGTCCGCGGCGGCGCCACCGGCACCTCCCCGCCCGCCTCGCCCACCGCGTCCGGCCGCCGGCGCGGGCGTTTCACTGCTGTAGGCGTTCACCGCTGCGCCCGCGGCATCGACGATATCGATGCGCACCGGTGTCTCCGACGGCAGGTAGTACTCGACCATCGGGCCGAGGATGCCGGCGCCATCCCGCGTCCGGTATCCATCGCGGGCGCGGTAGACGTGGGCCTTCGTGGTGGAGAGCTGCGGCGTGATCTGGTGCAGCGACGACAGGTTGTCGAGGATCCAGATTCCCCGTCCCTGCGTGGCGATCACCAGGTCCTTCCGGTGGACGCGGATGTCGTTGATCGGAACGTTAGGCATGTTCAACTGGAACGACTGCCAGTGCGCGCCGTTGTCGAACGACACGAACATCCCGAACTCGGTGCCGGCATACAGCAGCCCTTCACGGCTCGGATCCTCGCGCACGGCGCGCGTTGGCCAGTCGGCAGGAATGCCGTTCCTGCCGTCCGTCAGCCGGGTCCAGGTACGTCCGTAATCCTCGGTCTTGTAGATGTAGGGGGCGTAATCGCCTAACAAGTAGCGGTACACCGCGAAATAGGCTGACCCGCGACGATGCGGCGACGCCTCGATCCACGCGACGCGGCCGCCCGGCTGCAGGTCCTTCGGCGTCACGTTCGTCCAGGTCTTGCCGTTGTCACGGGTGATGTGAAACGGGCCGTCGTTCGACCCGGTCCAGATGACACCCGCTTCATGCGGCGACTCGGTGATCGCGTAGAGCGTGCTGTAGAACTCTTCACCCGTCACGTCGCGCGTGATCGGCTCTCCGCTCGCGCCCTGACCATGTGGAGGGTTCCACGTCAGGTCGGGTGAGATCGTCTCCCACGTCACGCCCTTGTCGCGTGTGCGATGCAGCTTCTGCGAGCCGTAGTAGACGATGTCTGGATCGTGCGGTGACGTCGCCATCGGCGTCGTACGCTGGAAGCGCAGGATCAGGTCCTTCCCCGGATTCCCATACAGCGATTGCGCGCCGACCCAGTAATTCCGGGTCTGGCCGGTGTTCATGCTCATGTATTCGAACTGCCCCTTGCAGTTGCCATACACGATGTTCGGGTCACGCGGGTGCGGAATGATCGGTCCGGTCTCACACCCCGGACCGTCGCGCCACGCGTTGAGATCGAACGGATTGGCGATGCTCGAGTAGATTGTCGTCGAGTTGTCCTGCTGCGCACCGTACAACTTGTACGGGAACTGGTTGTCGACCCAGACGCCGTAGATCTCGGACGTGACCTGGTTCATCTGGGTGGACCACGTCCGGCCGCCATCGAACGAAACATTCGCGCCGCCGTCGTTCGCCTGGATCATCGTGTTGCCGTCGTTCGGATTGATCCAGATGTCGTGGTTGTCGCCGTGTGGCGTGCGCATCCCCACCATCGTCCGGCCGCCGTCGGTCGACTTGAAGAATCCCTCGGCGCCGGCGTATACGACGTCCGCGTTCGTGGGATCAGCGCCTAACGTGGTGTAGTAGAACGGTCGCTGCACGAGCGCGGGATTGCTGTTCACCTGCGTCCAGGTGAGTCCCGCATCGTCGGAGCGATACAGGCCGCCGCCCGGCTTCGCTTCGACCAACGCGTAGACCCGGGCAGCGTTTGCGGCGGTCACGGCCAGGTTGCCCTTGCCGACCAGTCCCGTCGGAAGTCCACCCGCGATCTTCGTCCAGGTCTCGCCGCCGTCGGTGCTGCGGAACATGCCGCCTTCACGCGAGCCGCTGATGATCGACCACGGCTTGCGTTCGATCCGGTTCATCCACGCGTACACGACGTTCGGATTGCCGGGCTGCAGCTCGACATCCATCGCGCCGGTGCTGTCGTTCATGTACAGCGTCTTGCGCCAGGTCCGGCCGCCGTCGGTCGTCTTGAAGACACCACGGTCATTGTTAGGCTTGAAGATGTCGCCGTACGCCGCGACCCACACCGTGTTCGGATCGGTCGGGTGAATACGCAATGCCCCGATCTGTCCAGCGTTGTACAGACCGATGAACGACCAGGTCTTCCCGCCGTCGAGGGTTTTGTAGACGCCACGCCCGGTCGACACATTCGAGCGGACGCCGTCCGAGCCGGTGCCGAGGTAGATGATGTTCGGGTCCGTCAGCGCAACCTCGACCGAGCCCATGGAAGCCACGGGCACTTTGCCGTCCGTGATTGGTTCCCAGTTCAATCCACCGTCAGTCGTGCGGAACAGGCCTCCGCTGGCGACGCCCATGTAGAACGTGCGCGGTTGCGACGGCACACCGGTGACGGTGGTTACACGCCCGCCGCGTGAGTGTCCGACAAGCCGATAATTGAGACCACGAAGAAGCGCGCTATCCACCGACGCCATCATCGGCATTTTTGCGACGGCCGGAGCTGCGCGCTGTGTCGCCGGCGTCGTCCGGGGATTGGACTGGGCGGCGGCGATGGAAACCGAGACTACAACGAGACTTAGTGCGCGCTGCGCGCAGGGGATCAGCGTCCTGACCATATCGACCTCGAACCGGGGTGACGTCTGGGTGGGTGGGGAGCGGTCGGTCCCAAAGTACCGCCGCTCAGAGCAATTCGACACCATCGAAACGCCCGAGTCCGGGTCAGTGCTGTAAGTCATGCCCCTGGACGGGTTGCAAGGTTTGGAGGAGTCGGAAGGCTCCGAAGAACCTGGTACGCGGATCCCGCGAAAACAAACGGATTGCTCCGAGCGTGATTCACGCGCTCCTGCTATTTCCTTGAAAAAAAAACAAGGGTTTGATCAGACCTGATCAAACCCCTTGTTGAAAGGCGCTTCGAGCCGTCGCGTCGAGCGACTTGGAGTCATCCGCCTCAATTCGCGTGATCCGCGTCCCAGGTGTTACTGCGAAATCCCGATCGGGATCGTGCCTAACGTCGATACTTCACCTTTCCCCCGACGATCGTAAAATCGACGACCGCCGTCGGTATCTCGGCATCAGGCACGGTCATGATGTCTTTCGACAGCACCGCGATGTCGGCCAGCTTCCCGGGCGTCAGTGATCCCTTCTGCGCCTCCTCGAATGCCGCGTACGCCCCGTTGATCGTGTAAGTTCGCAGCGTCTCTTCACGCGTCAACTTGTGGGCCGGATTGAAGGGCTGCCCGGTGTTCGTCATCAGTGTCACCGCCGAGTAGAAGCTCGCGATCGGACTGATGTCCTCCACTGGCACGTCCGTACCGTTGCTGATGATGGCGCCGGATTTGATCAGATCGCGGAATACGTACGAAGTCTTGAGCGCGCGCTCTTCTCCGAGGCGCTTCGGAATCCACGGACCGTCTGAGGTGGCGTGCGTTCCCTGCATCGCCGCAATCACCCCCAGCTGGGCAAAACGCGGTACATCTGCCGGATCGATATGTTGCGCGTGTTCGATGCGCCACCGAAGGTCTCTCTTGTCCGGGTTCTTCTTGAAGACGCGTTCATAGATGTCGAGCACGACACGATTCGCACGATCGCCGATCGCGTGCGTGTTCACCTGGAAGCCGTGTTTGATCGCCACCTCGGCCGTGCCTTCGATGTCTTCGGGAGTCTCCAGGGTCAACCCTCGACTCTCGGGCAGGTCGATGTACGGCTCGAGCAGCCACGCGCCATGTGAACCCAATGCGCCGTCGATCTGCCGCTTGATGGAGCGCACGGTCAGATAGTCGTCACCCTCGATCGGCATGAGGTACTGCGGCAGCTTCTGGTCCAGCGTTGCGTTCGACTCGCGTCGAACCATCACATACAGCCGAACCGGCAACGCACCTTCGCTTTCGAGTTTCTTGAGAAAGTCGATTGTCGCGAAACTGGAGCCCGCGTCGTGGAAGCTGGTGACACCCTTGGAAAGCGCCTCCTCCGCGGCCAGGCGAACCTGCGTGCGTAACTCCTTATCCCTGTCCTCGGCCGATCGCGCGGAATCGGCGCGAGCCTGGACAGCGCCTACAAGCCGTTGAGCCGTTTCTCGTAGAAGTCCTGTCGGCTCGCCGTCGGGACCCTTGACGATCTCCCCGCCCGGAGGATTGGGTGTGCGTCGCGTGATATTGGCCAGCTCCATCGCGCGCTTGTTGACGAATGCGGCATGTCCGCTCGCGTGCGTGAGTATGACAGGATTGTTCGGCGACGCTTTCGAAAGGGCCTCGTGAACCGGATTCCCTTCAACGGCACCGGGCGGCGCTGCTTCCCACTTCTCCTGGTGCCATCCGCGCCCGCTGATCCATGAGTCGATCTTCGTGTCGCGCGTGGCGATCTCCACCATCTCGACGATGTCGTCCCATCGCTTCGCCACCGTGAGATCGAGAATCATCTTGGCCCGGCCGAGGCCCAGATAATGCCCGTGACTCTCGATGAAACCGGGAACGGCCAGCCGGCCCTGCAGGTCGATGACCTCGGTGCTGTCGCCGACCAACCGATTGATCTCGGCGTTCGATCCAACCGCGAGGATGGTCGACCCGCGCACGGCAATGGCTTCCGCTTCGGGGCGCGCCGAATCGACGGTGACGATGCGGCCGTTGCGGAGGACGAGGGTGGCGGCTTCGCCAGCTGGCGGACGCTCAGGGCTGCAGGCGACAGCGAGCATCAGTGCGAACAGGACCGGGCGCGAGTTCATGTGACGACGGGACAGTTGTGGTGATCGGAGAGCGGTCTGCACCTCTCACCAAGCTGACGCTGGACCTGCGCAAGCGCGAGGGGTCGGACTGGCGCGAGCTACCCGCCGAGCGGGGTCACCGAGACGTCCGCCTGGCCTGCGTTGTCGTAACGAACCACCACTCGCCACGGCTGGCAGCAGACCTCGCAGTCCTCGACGTAATCCTGTTCTGTTCCACTTCCCGGGTCGAGCGTGATTTCGATCGATTCGCCGCAGTAGGGGCATTCGACGACCGCGTCGAGATCGGCTGTCCCGTCGCCTAACGGGAACTCGTCGTCCAGTTCCTCACGTTCGCTATGTTCCGCATTGCCGTTGCCATTCATTCCACGCATCTCGGCCTCCCAAATCCGTCCCACGGATCTTAACGATGCGGGATACATGCGCGGGGCCGGAGGTGACCACCCCTCCCCGGACCCGCGCATTTCGTTAGAGCAGCAAGTCTGTTCAGCGGCAGCTGCGGCCGCCGTGTCGCTATTTGCGATCCGAGGCGGCGTAGGTGAGCGTCCCCTGGATCTCCCATGTCGCGGTACTATTGCTGAACACCGTACTCCCAATTCGTGTGGCCGTGCCGCTCGCATTGGCGAATCGACCCGTCCCTCCGGTTACCGTCTCGATATTGGAGAAAATCACCCCGCTGAAGTCAGGCTTGAGCACGGCCGTACCCGTGGTCGTCGTGAAGAGGAGGTCTCCGTTCGCCGCTGTGAACGTGTGGGTCGCGTTGAGCACGGCACCGACGATCTCAACCCCTACGTGCGTCGTTAGGCCAAGGTGCGAGAGACGGCAGATGCCCGTGATATCGAGTATCGCTGTGTTCGGTCGAAAGGCTCCGATGCCTTCGCAACTGCCTTCCCACGGACGAGTCACCAGGTTCGCACTTACTGGCGCGAGGGCAATCATTTTCTGTGGTGCCACCGGCGAGTCGAGTTGACCACAACCGGCCAGAGCGAGGCTGGAAAGAGCGACGAGAACTGTGTGGCTGAGTTTCATGGAGTTGCCCTTGTAACGAGAAATCCGACCTGCTGTTCGACGGCGTCGATACGAGCAGTCCTAGTACCTGATTATCCCGACGGATGTGAACTGCCCGGTCATCGTGGCGAAGGACGCGGTGCCGGACACCCAGGTCGACCCCGTTGCGCTCAATGAGGTCAGGCCGGATCAAGGAATCGCCGCCGACGAGGGGATCGGAAACACGGCGAACAGGCGCGCCAGGAATTCTGGCGGCGGGCCGGATAGCTCGTTCATCCCGGCTGACGAAGTATGGGGCTCCAAGGCTTATCGCCGCCAGAGCGCTGCCTTTCGCGGGCAGTCGAACCGGCGCGTCTCAGTCCCGAAACGGCGACGCCATTGGCGTGAGCCGCGCCCGTGCTTCAAGTTGGGGTATGCGATCCATCTTCCCGCGCGGTAGCGGCTTACAGCACGTCACGCTGGCCGCCCTGACGCTTTCTCTCGCCGTTTGTGACACGTCGGGTAAAGACGCCGACGTCGCCGAGGCTCCGTCTGCCCAAGGCGCGTTCTGGTCGGAACTCACGGCCCTCTGCGGAAAGGCCTACGGCGGACGCGTCGCCGAATCCGTTCCACCGGACACGGTCATGAGCCGGCAGTCGCTCGTTATGCATGTTCGGAACTGCGGTCCTGACACGATTCGCGTCCCGTTTCACGTTGGCGAGAACCGGTCACGCACCTGGGTCATCATACGAACGACGGCCGGCCTGCGCCTCAAACACGACCATCGTCACGAGGACGGCGCGCCGGACTCGGTCACGATGTACGGGGGAGATACGCGCGATGAAGGCACCGGTGGTCGTCAGGAGTTCTTTGCCGATTCGCTCACCGGATCGCTGATTCCGGCCGCGCGGAGCAACGTGTGGACCCTGGAGATCCATCCGGGCCACATGTTCATCTACGCCCTCCGTCGCGACGGGAGTGACCGGAAGTTCCGCGCCGAGTTTGACTTGGCGGCCACTGTGCCCACGCCACCACCCGCCTGGGGTGCCAGGCCATGATCACCGATCGCACGACTGAACCCAGACCAAGCCCCATGCGCCACGCCTTCCGAATCGCGGGAGTGTTTGCAGCGCTTATCCTCGGCACCTCCTCGCTCTCCTCACAGACACCCGTCGAATTGCAGAAGCTGCAGGACGAAGCGGTGCAGCGCGCGAAGGAATACCTGCGCATCAACACCGCGAACCCGCCCGGCAACGAAGTCGCGTCGATGCAGTGGTTCGCCAGGATGCTGAAGGATGAAGGCATTCCGTTCGACACCGTCACCACG
>DASRPK010000069.1:0-11027 GCA_035646395.1 Gemmatimonadaceae bacterium
TCATGACCGTGGTCACGTTTGCGGCCGCCGCGATTCCGGCACTCCGCGCCCGGCGCATTGATCCAATCGAGGCTTTGCGATTGGAATAGAGAGAGGAAAGATCGGGATCGCGGTAAAACAGGCTTTTCAACATCGGGGTCAGACTCCGACACCGACTAACGCGACTAACACGCTCTCGCCAGCTAAGCGAAAGACCCACCCGGTATGGGTGGGTCTTCGCTCATCTGCGATATGGCAAACCAACCTAACGCACCGCAGGGCGCTCCACTCGTAAGGCACGGCGCAGCGTCTGATCGCCAATGATCAACTCAACGCGATAGTCCCCTGGAGGCGCTTCCGTGAAACCGCCGCCAAAGAACCCGGGTGCCTGCACGACTCCCGGCGGAGTCAGCATCTGCTGGAACTGGAAGAAGCCGCCGGCGAACACCCGGTTGATCAAGTCCGCCGGAGCCTCCGTCGGCGACGGCGCCCCACTCGGGGCGCGCGGCCTGACGAGTGCACCTTCGCCCGGACGATTCGGGTTCGCGGCGCCCGACGGCCCCTGCTGGAACAGCGGCCCAAGGTTGTTCGTGAGCACCATCCGCCTGATCTGGTTCAGCACCGTGTCGGCGCCAGCCTGTGCCTTGATCAGCGAGTCGAACACGAATTCGACGCGCCGGACGCGCAGGACGCTGTCCCGCTTCTGCGACGGGGACAGCGGCGTTGCAGTAAAACGCGGGAAGAAACCCCACGTTACGCGGTGCACGCCGACCGATGCCGGTCCGGTCAACGTCGCCATCGTGTCGTTCGACGCGTTGAGAACGATGATCCGCGCCTGGTTCGGGTTTGGCCGTTGCCCGCCAGGGCCCTGCATCATCACCTGGCCGGCCGCCGACACCACCATCATTTGAGGCGCGGCGCCTTCGTTAGGCGGTGGCGTGGCACCAGTCGTGGGCTGCGTGCGAGGCGCCGACCCCACACGATAGATGATCTCCGCGCCGTATTGCGGCGATGGCCACGTGAACAGCTGGTGTCCATACCCGTTCGTCACGCCGGTTGCACCGGCGCGCGAGGTGTACTGCAGTGCCGTCTTCGGCGTGAACAGATACGGTGCGTCCGTCGCGATGCTCGCAATCGCGTTGCGCGTCATCTGCTGCAGTGGCGTGATGTCGACTACCCAGAACGATCGGCCGTGTGTGGCCGCGATCAACTCGTTGTCGCGCGGATGCACCTTGAGGTCGTATACGGGTACCGTGGGCAAGCCGGTCATGAACTTCGACCAGGTACCGCCGCGATCCGTCGACGCGTACACGCCCACCGACGTCCCGACGAACAGCAGATCCCGGTTTCGCGTGTCTTCCTTGATCACGTGCACGAAATCCGGACCATCGTTAGGAAGGTTCGCCGCGATCGACCGGAACGTCCGCCCGCCATCTTCCGTGGCATAGACGTACGGCTTGAAATCCCCGTTCCGATGGTTGTCAAAAGTGACATAAAACGTGAGCGAGTCGAAATGCGACGGCTCGATCTCGCTGACGTACGCGCCTTCCGCCGGGAGGCCCGGGAACTTCGCCGCCAGGAACTGTTCCCACGCGCCGCCATCGTTCCGCGTCGCCCAGACGTTCCCGTCGTCCGTCCCGGCATACAGAAAACCCGGCCGCACATACGACTCGGCCAGCGACACGATGGTGCCGTACGTTTCAGCGCCAGTCGCGTCGAGCGTGATGCCGCCGGTCTTCCGGATCGACGTGTCGATCTTCGCCATCAGCTTCTTCGACAGGTCGGGCGAGATCGCGAACATATTGTCGCCGCGCTGCATCGACTTCATCACGCGATTGCTGGCCGTGTACATCACCTGCGGATTGTGCGGCGACAGGAAGAACGGCGTGTTCCAGTTCCAGCGCAGTGAGAGCTCTGCCGAGTCGGACTTCTGTCGTGTCCGAAGCTCGGCGATCCGGCGCTCCAGCTCGCGAGTCATTGGAGTGGTCGTGTCGCCGCGCATAACGACAAGGGAGTCCTCATGCTGACGGTACCGCGGTCCCCAGTTCGGCTTCTGCAGGAAGACGGATTCGCTGGTGCCGAGGTTGTAGCGGATGATGTTGCCGCCCTGCGACTCGCCGTAGACGATGTTGGGGTCCGTGGGATCCTGCGCGGTCACGAACCCGTCGCCGCCGGCGAAGTAGATCCAATGCGCGTTGTTGACCTGTCCCCTGCGCCTGCTGGGTCCACACCAGGAACCGTTGTCCTGTGCCCCCCCGCAGACATTGTACGGCACCGCCATGTCATAGCTGACGTTATAGAACTGCGTGATCGGTAGCACGCCGCCGAAGAAGTACGTCCCGCCGGCATCGAGCGACACGCCGATCCCGCCGTCGTTGCCCACGATCATCCGGTCGGGATCGTTAGGGTCGATCCACATCGCGTGATGGTCGACGTGCAGCCCCATCGTCGCGTTGCGAGTGGAGACGCCGCCGTCATCCGAGCGGAGGACCGGCGTCGATGAGAACCAGACGCGATTGGAGTCGCGCGGATGCACCCGCACCTGCGAGTAATAGAATGGTCGCGTGTTGGCGGTGTTGGTCCGCTCCCACGTCTTGCCGCCGTCCATCGTTCGATAGAGACCGTTGCCCAGGCGCTGTCCGGGCGAGCCTGCTGGACGCCCCCGCACCGAATCCGCCTCGACCATCGCGTAGACGACGTTGCCGTTGCCGGCGAAAATCGAGAGGCTGATGCGCCCCTTTTCGGTCTCCGGCCAACCGCCGCCCTTGATCTCCGTCCACGTCTTGCCGGCGTCCGTCGACTTCCATAACCCCGAGCCGGGGCCGCCGCTCTTGAGGTAATACGGGCCGCGGATGCGTTCGTAGCTCGCCGCCCAGACGATGTCCGGGTTCTTCGGGTCGAGCCCCACGTCGATGAACCCCGCCTTGTCGCTGATGAACTTGACCAGGTTCCAGGTCGTGCCGCCATCTTCGGTCTTGTAGAGCCCACGCTCCGGATTCGTCCTCCAGGCGGCACCTAACGCGGCGACGTAGACAATGTTCGGATTGGTCGGGTGGACGACGATGCGGCCGATGTGCTCGGTCTTCTCGAGCCCCATCAACTTCCAGGTCGTGCCACCGTTGGTTGACTTGTAGATGCCCCTGCCCGGTTCAATGGAGTTGCGGCTGTTCGGCTCACCAGTGCCGGCCCAGATCTGCATCGTGTCGGACGGCGCGAGGGCGAGTGCCCCCATCGACGAGACCCGTTCGTTCTCGAAGATCGGCGTGTAGCGCAGCCCGTTGTTGGTGGTCTTGAAGATTCCGCCGGCGGCCGCCGCGACGTAAAAGGTCTTCGATGGGCCGGGGATCGCGGCAATGTCGGCGATGCGGCCTTCGACAGTAGCGGGACCGATCATGCGCCATCGAGATCCGCGCACGACGAGTGAATCGACCGCCTGGGCATCGAGCGATTGGGAGAAACCGAGAGTCAGCACAGCGAAAGCAAAGCGTTTCATGGCCGGAGCTATGTGGGAGGAGGCTCAAGTGTGGCGCGGACTGTCCGCTTGGACAACTGGCGCGGGATGAGCCGTTGCCGGGCCACTACGCGCACACGAGAAACGGCTTGGGGTACCTAGCAGGAGCTAGGAGGAACAATGAGCCGAAAATTGATGACTTCAGCTGCGCTCGCGCTCGCTGTAACTGCAAGCGCCTGCGCAGTTTCCCGCCAGCAGGCCGCCGAGCTCGGCGCCCAGCATGCTGCGCAATTGGATCAGGAACTGCCCATCATCCGCAACGCCTCTGCTGATGGCTACGTGGAACAGCTCGGCCAGCGGATCGTGCAGCACACGCCTTACGCCGGGCAGGATTTCGAATTCAAGCTCTACCGGTCCGACGAGGTGAACGCGTTCGCCCTTCCCGGCGGCTTCATCTACGTCAGCAGTGGCCTGGTAAACGCAGCCGATAACGAAAGCGAGCTCGCCGGCGTCCTCGCGCACGAAATCGCGCACGTCACGTTAGGCCACAGCGCCGAACAGATGTCGCGGGCGCAAAACGCCAATCTCGGCGCCGGACTGCTCTGCGTCTTCACGTCCGTCTGCCAGAGCGGCGCCGGACGCGCCGCCGTCAACGTCGGCGGAACGGCGTACCTCGCCAAATTCAGCCGGTCCGCGGAACGCGAAGCCGACCTGACGGCGATCCAGTATGTCGTGGAAAGTGGGATCCACCCGAACGGCCTGGTAACGATGTTCGAGGAGTTGGCGAGAATGGCAAAGTCGTCGCCAGGCCGGCTCGAGTCGTGGTTCTCATCCCATCCACAGGCTGAAGACCGCGCGCAATACGTTAGTGCGCGAATCGCCCAGTATCCGGCAAATACCCTGAGGAATCTGGCGACGAATACCACCTCGTATTCGCAGTTCCAGCGCCTTGTAGCATCGGCGCGCTGAGTCTCGGCAAGCCATTCCTTGCCCTCACCCTGGCAGTCGTCGCCCCGTCCCAAAGTTAGGCGGGGCGATGACTTGCGAGTCTCGTCAGGCGGTGACGGCCCCCGGAATCACCGGGTCATATTCTATAGAAGGCGGTGACGTCAGGCTTAACGGGGCGTCCATCAGCCGGTTGGACCGGAATTTGCAAAGGTAGGCAGGCGCAGGGGATCCTGTGGTTCGGGATCACGACGTTGTCATGGCTTTGCGTTCGTCGCGGGCGCATTGCGGGCGTCGTGGGCCGGCAATCAGGGTCCCCGGCTTTTTTTTGCCCCCATGTTCGCGAAATCCCTTGCGTGTCGTACGCGCTGCGAGGCCTTGGTAGTCTGCCTATTCGGCTTTCAGGGTAATCGTCGGGTCGACACGAACCGCGCGTGTCACGGGGACGATGCAGGCGATGATTGTCGCCAGCAACACGACAACCATGGAACCAACGAATGCCGGGCCGTCCGTTGGCGAGGTCTGAAACAACAAATCCCGCAGTCCTGAACCGAGCAGCACCGCGCCCACACTGCCGGCGACCAGGCCGACCACCGTGCGCTTCCCGGCACCGCCCAGTACGAGCCTGAGCACAGCCCCTCGCGTCGCTCCGAGCGCCAATCGAATTCCCAGTTCGCGGCGCCGTTGGACAATGCCGTACGAGATCACACCGTACAATCCGATCGCCGCGATGGTGGTCGCTAACACACCGAACGCAACGAAGACTGCCCGTCCAAGGCGCCACGGCCGTGTGTAAGGCTCGAGGAACTTCGTCATCGGCAGCACCTCGACCACGGGCGATGGTGATTCGCTGCCTAACACGGCGTCGCGAACAGGTGCAACGAGCGCCGCCGTCGGCAATGCGGTTCGCGCGAACAGGTAATGGTTCGTCTGGCTGACCGGTGCCTGCGCCAATGGCAGGTAATACCTCAGCGAATGGTTCGTTTCGATCGGCGACCGTTTCGAGTCCTGCACGATGCCGACAACCGTGCGGCACGGCATTGTGTCAGCACCGATCCGGATGCAACGCCCGATCGCATCACCTGCGGGCCAGAACGTGCGCGCCATTGTAGCGTCCACAATGGTGACAAAGGATGCTGCAGCGCCGTCTCCCGCTTCAAACCCCCGGCCCTGTTGTAGCGTCAGGCCCAGTACCTGAAAGAACTGCGGCGAGACCGCGATGAATGACGGATAGCCGAGTGCGCCTGGGCCGACGCCGGGCAGCCGCTCGTGACCGGCCACGTAAATCGGTGGACTGTATGATGGCCGATACGGCGCGGTGAGACTGGTCGACACGAGATCGACACCCGGCAGCGCACGCACGCGGGCTTCTGCATCGCGCAGGAACCGCGCCGCGCCTTCTGCGTCCCGCACCTGGCCATGGTCGATATGCACGGCGACGATGCGATTCACCTCGAAGCCGAGGTTCAGCCCGTCCAGCCGCCACATGCTGCGGACAAAGAGCCCGGATCCAACCAGAAGAACGACGGCACACGCGACTTGCGTGACGACCAGGGCGTCCCCGGCAAGCGTTCCCCGCGTGCTGGAGCCGCGCGCCGCCTCGCGCAGCACGTCACTCACCTTGGTGCGGAGCTGCAGCGCGACGGGAACCGCCGACATGGCCAGGACGCTGCCTAACGCTATCAGCCCCGTGAGGATGCTGTCGCGCAGAGGAGTGGTCGCGACGTCCGCGCCCATCGGCAGCAACAGGCTCCAGAGAAACGGGCCCGACCAGCGCGACAGCATGACCGCCATCAGGGCGGCGAGGGCGCCGAGCAGGAGACTTTCCAGCATCACGCCGCGCAGCAGGCGCGTCCGGCTCACGCCCAGCGCCACCGCCACCGCGGTTTCGCGACGGCGTTCCAGCCCGCGGAGCAGCATCAGATTGGCGACGTTGGCGATGGCGATGATGAGCACCAGGATGGAGACACCCTGGAGCCACACCGTGACGCGCGCGTCCGTGGTCATCTCACCCTCGGGCTTTCGCCCCGGGACCAGTGTCGCCGTGACCACGCGGGCGGTGGAATCGAATTGTGGCAACTCCCGCCGTGACGTTTGGTAGAGCCGCGTGGCCTCGGCTTCCATTGTCGGTGGCGTCGTGCCGGGATGGGGTCGCGCCACCACCATGAGCATGCGGAGGTTCTGGCGCGTCTGCCAGCCGACCGGGAGCGCCGGTGATGAGCCTAACGGGATGAACGCATCCACCGGCATGATCCCTGCGCCGGTGAAGCCGCGCGGTGCGACGCCGACGATCGTGTAGCGTTCGCCGTTCAGCCGGATATGGGTGCCCACCACGTCGGCCGAGGCGAGGTCGCGCGTCCAGAACGAGTGGCTGATCACGACGGGGCGCTCGCCCGATGCATCGCCGTCGAAGAACCGGCCCATTTCCGGACGGGTGCCGAGGAGGGAGAAATACCCTGACGTCACCGCGGTCACCGACGCCGTTCGGTGGGTTTCTCCGGCGCGTACCGGCATCGACTGGTTGGTGTATCCTGCTACATCGAAGTGTGGCTTCGCGTCGCGGAGGGCGATGAAAAACGGGTACGGAGCTCCTACCCAGATGATTCGGCCGCTCTGCGCCTGGGCCTCGTCGAAACGGAGATGGACGACATCGCGCGCATCGCGGATGTGCGGGGGCGGACTCAGGAGCAGCCGGTCCGTAACGGCGAACATCGTCGCATTGGCGCCGATACCAAGTGCCAGGGTGAATGCCGCAATGATGACGTATCCTGGCCGCCGCGAGAGAACACGCGTCGTTCGCCGCAGGTCAATCCAGAAGTCCGCGACCAAATCCACCAAGGACTGCCGCCGCGACGCGTCGGCGTCGATGCGTTGCAGGTCGCGACGCGTGGCATCGAGACCGCCGAACTCCGCCGACGCGCGGTCGCGAGCGAGGTGTGGCTGTACTCCCGATGCGATGAGTTCTCGAACTCGCTCATCGATGTGAAACGCGAGCTCGTCATCGATCGCCTTGTGGATCCGCGCACTGTTCGGCGGCATCTCGACGTGGCGCCGGTTGGAGAACTCTTCGCTCGTCATGACGCGCTCTCCGGCTTTGCGTGCAGCACATAACTCATGGCGCGGACATATTCGTCCCACTGCGAGGTGTCGGATTTCAGCCGCGCGCGACCAGCCGCCGTCAGCTCGTAGAACTTTGCCCTCCTGCCGGTGGACGTCATGCGCCATTTGCCGCGGATATGCTTTCGCGCCTCCAGGCGGTGCAGCGCGATGTAGAGCGCGCGATCTTCGACGCCGATCGTTTCGCGGCTCGCCGCCCGCACCCACTTCGCGGCCGCGTAGCCGTGCATCGGCTGCCAGGCGAGCGCCTTGAGCAACATGAGGTCGAGTGTGCCGCGGAGGAGGTCCAGACCGGTGTCGCCCATGTAGTCCCCTCATACCGGAGAATCTTCAGTATCGATACCGGAGAATCTTCGGTGTGGACGCGGGAGCGGCAATGCGGGACGTGACGAACGGTCCCGGGGCGCGTCCGAAACGCGCCGGAAACGGTTCGTCCTGCACGGCAGCAGGCACACGGCCGAGTCTGTGGCGCCGGACGAGAAACAATGCGCTTAGTTTTTCGATAGGGATGAGAGGAACGGAGGGCGGGTGGACGACCTGACAGCACGTCTGACAGAGCAATTCGAGAAAACCCACGCCATCCAGTTCGAGATTACTGGGGCGGGGATGTCTCGCGTGTTCGTGGCTGAGGAGAAGGCGCTCAACCGCAAGGTCGTCATCAAGGTGCTCAGCCCCCAGCTCGCCGCCGCCGTCTCCGTGGAGCGGTTCGAGCGCGAAATCATGGTCCTCGCCGGGCTCAACCACCCTAACGTCGTTCCGGTGCTGAGCGCCGGCCAGACTGGTGGCCTGCCCTACTTCATCATGCCGTTCGTAAGCGGCGAATCGCTCCGAGTCCGCATGGCGCGCGGGCCGCTTTCTATCCGGGATACGGTCGGGATCCTGCGCGACGTCACCCGGGCGCTCGCCTACGCGCATGCCGGCGGCATCGTCCATCGCGACATCAAGCCGGACAACATCATGCTCACCGGGTCGGCGGCCGTCGTGACCGACTTCGGTGTCGCCAAGGCCGTTTCTGCCTCGCGCAACCGTTTTGCCGCCGAAGGCCACTCGATCACCGGCGTCGGGATTTCGTTAGGCACTCCGCAATATATGGCGCCGGAGCAGGCCGCGGCCGACCCCAAGGCCGACCACCGCGTCGACCTCTACGCCATCGGGATCGTCGGCTACGAAATGCTGCTCGGCTCACCGCCGTTTTTCGGTCGCACACCGCAGGGTGTCCTGGCGGCGCAGCTCACCGAGATGCCGCCGCCCCTCGCCGCCAGGCGATACGACATCCCGGTGGCGCTGGCCGACGTCATCATGCGGTGCCTGGAGAAGGATCCGAACGATCGCCCGCGGAACGCAGGGGAAGTCCAGCGTGTGCTCGAAAGTGCGGATGCCATTGGCGGCCCGCTCGCGGCACGTGCCGAGACCGTTGCACGCAAGAAATGGGAGCGCACCAAGCGGTGGGGGTGGATGGTTGCTGCGTTAGGCGCGGTCGCCGCGTGGTCGGCCTGGACGTTCTGGCCAACGCCCGCTACCCCCGATGTCCCCGCGACGGCGACCGGCGTCCGTGTTGTCCGTCCGACATTGACCAGCGCCGACAGTGTGCTGGTGTTGCCGTTCCTGAATGCGATCGAGGCGTCGCTGGTGCAGACCGGCCTCCAGGTCTTCGGTGGCACAACGGACGTCGGCGGCCAATCCGGTTACGTTGTGGAGACTTCGGTGCAGCGCGCTGGTGAACGCGCCCGTGTGAACGTGCGGCTCATCGATCCGGATCCAGCGGTTCCGATCTGGGTCCAGCAGCTCGACTTTGCGATCGACAGCGCGCTCGCTGCCCAGGATTCGATTGCGCGCGGAGTCAGCGCCGCAGTCAGTCAAGCTCAATTGCGCCGTCGAGGCTAGTCGCTTTAGCTGTTGAGAAAGTTGCTCGGCATCCACGCGCCGCTTTTCAGATTGCACGAAAGCTCGGGAGCGAGCGACGGGGACACTGCCGGGCGAGTCCTCGCGGGCGCGTCACGCAAACACGGTACGGACGCGAGAACGAGCCATGGCAGTGTTCCCGGAGCGAGCGACTCGACGACATTTGGCAAACGGCGCATTGCCCGAGCTGGACGCCGTCCCGGTGTAAAGGCACGTTAGGGCCGGACAACGTGCTCGAGGAACGGCAATGCGATTCAAGTCCAAGGTCGTGAGCGGCAGCCAGGTGTTCGCGGTTGCAGGTGTGAATACCATCTCCTTCGCCATCAAGGCCAGCCCCGCGCTCAAGAAAGGACTGCTCGGTTTCGCCGTCCATCGGAAGGATCCCACCGAGAACCAGCAATTCTTCATGTATGGGTTCAAGGTGTTCAAGGACATCATCCCCGTGCCTGACGAGAAGACCAAGGTCAGCACCTTCGAACATCCCGTACAGAGTTTTTCGTGGGACGACTTCACCGCCAAGCCCGATCGCGCCTACGAATACACCTTCCATCCGATCAAGGGGACGCCCAAAAATCTCGATCGTTCGCCGAAGCCGATTCCCATCAAGGTCCGCACCGAGCCGCTCTACAGTAATCTCGAGCACGACATCTTCTTCAATAGAGGTGTGGCCAGCAGCCAGGCATACCGCCGCGAATTCGGCAACAAGAAGCCTGACGACTTGACACCGCCGGCCAGGAAGGAGCGCGCGCTGCAGTGGCTGAGCCGGGACCTCGACGACGCGCTGCTCAAGTTCATCCGCAACGCCAGGAAGGATGACACGTTACTCGGCTGCTTTCACGAGTTCCGGTTCCGGCCAGCCGCCGATGAGCTGAAAGATGCGATCACGCGAGGAGTGAGGGTGCGGCTCATCGTCGACGGCAAGGTCAACGAGCATACCGACAAGGATGGTTTTCACGAGAGCTTCCCGCGTCTCGAGAACGTGGAGATGCTGAAGGCCGCCAAGATCCCCAGGACGGCGTACACGCTTCGTGAGTCGCGTCGCGATGCGATCCAGCATAACAAGTTCCTGGTGCTGCTGAGGGGAAAGACACAGAAGCCGAAAGAGGTCTGGACCGGCTCGACGAACCTTTCCGTTGGTGGAATCACTGGGCAGACCAACGTAGGTCACTGGATCCGCAACGAGACTATCGCCGGCCGTTTCCGGGCCTATTGGGAACTACTCGAGAAAGATCCCGGCGGTCGGCACGACGACGACGCCACCACCAAGCGCAAACGGAACGCTGATTTCAGGAAGGATGTCGAGGCCATTCAGGTGGCGCCCGACACAGTGACGAAGGTTCTGAAAGGCGTGACGGCGCTCTTCAGTCCGCGTTCCGGCGAGGAGTTGCTGAATCTCTACATCGACATGGTAGACAACGCCGAAGACAGCGCAGCGATCACGCTCGCGTTCGGGATCGGCGAGGGCTTCAAGAAGGCCATTGTCGACAATCCTCCCAGTGGCAACCTGATCTTCATGTTGCTGGAGAAGAAGGACAAGCCGAACAAGAACAGCACGAAGCCGTTCGTGGCGATCAACTCGAAGCAGAATGTCTACAAGGCCTGGGGCGCCTTCGTGCGTGATCCGGTCTATCAA
>DASRPK010000070.1:0-6718 GCA_035646395.1 Gemmatimonadaceae bacterium
GGCGACCAGACAATAATTGGAACGACCGAAACGCCGACGTCTGCGGCCGACCGTGAATCGCGCGCGACGCAAGCGGACGTGATGTACCTGCTCGCCGCCGCCAATTCGTACTTCCCCGAGGCACAGCTCACTACCACTGACGTCATCGCAGCCTGGTCGGGTATCCGGCCACTCGCCCGGCAGCTCGCGACGGACGACGTCGGCTCGGCATCGCGGGAACACACAATAGCCCGCGGCCCGAAAGGTGTCGTGCACGTCACCGGGGGAAAACTCACCACCTATCGCGAGATGGCGTCGCAGGTCGTCAATGGATTCGCGAAGCGCAGCACCTCGAGTGAACGGACGGCGTCGATCCCGCTGCCGGGAGGCGAGCGTTCGATCGAGGAGCTGGTGGACGAGGCGTCGCCGGTCATCGCTGACGAATCCGTTCGCGCGCACCTGGTGGAGTCCTATGGCGCACGGTGGCGGGATGTATGGTCGTTAGGCGACGATCGACCGGGACTGCGCCAACGCCTGTCGCCTTCTCATGCCGTCATCGGCGCAGAAATGGTATACGGCGTCAGGCAGGAGATGGCGATGACGTTAGGCGACCTCCTGATCCGCCGGACACATCTGGCATTTGCATGCCCTGATCAGGCGCGCTCGATCGCGCCGGCTGTTGCGACGCTGGCGGGCCCCGAGCTGGGGTGGGTGAGCAGCAAGTCGGCGTTGGAGGACTACGAGGCCGAAGTGCAGCGAACGTTCGCGATCGGCGGTAGCTAGCCGGTTCGACAGTGGCCGAAACGTTGCCGGAACACCTGAAGACCGTGGCGACCAACTGCTCACGCGACACGTCGTGGCCACCGCCATCGGCCCGTCATATGTTAGGTCGCACGATCGCCTTACCGGCCATTGCAACATGACAAGGGCGCACGCCTTCGGAGCTCAACTTCAGAGGTGGAAGAGGTGCCCTTCGTGAATCGTCCGCAGCTCGAGGATCCGCATGCGGCGCGTTTTTGCTGGAAGCTTGAGTAGCACGTCGTCACCCACGGCCCTCCCGATCAGCGCCTTCCCGATCGGTGAGGACATGGTGAGGTGCCCCTCGTCGAAGTTCGCGGAGTCGCCGAAGACGAGATGAAACGTCTCCTGGACGCTCGTGTCCTGGCACACGACGACCACTCGCGATCCCAGCGTCGCCGAGATGGCGATCGTATCCGTTGTCGCGGACCTGATCGCGCACTTCGCAGCTGGACTGTTCGCGATCACGACGCGGCGCTGGATGAGTTCGTCGCGGATACAAGCGGATCCTCGGGGACCGAGTGACGGGCCCGAACCAGCGCGCTGAGCCATTCTGGAACAGAGTGGACTGTTCAGCGTCTTACTAGGCTGGTCCGCCGGCAGCAGAACAGTTCAAAGCCGACGACCGCCGCCCGGGAATTCCGGGCGGCGCTCTCGTCAGGCGCGACTGGTGCCGACCATTTGATGCTGAGGCGTCGATTGAACCGCTTTCGGTGGTACGGGGCAAGTCTTGGGCTCGTCGGCATAGCCTGCTTGCCCGTTAATTCCGTGCGCTGGTCTCGCGATCCCCTGTCTGCCGGCGCCGTCTGCGTAGTGCCCATCGATGATGGCCCGCGTAAGATCGAGGTGACCGAGCAGAGCCGTCGCGCATGCGTCGCGGCGGCGCATATCCTCGAACCTGATTTGCCAGCAATCTCCCTGGATGCGCTCCGGAAAGGGCCACCCAGTGAGCGCCCATTCGGCGCCGGCGAAGACGTGTCGTGCCGGCTCGTTCCGCGCCGTGAAGAGGGTGGCAGCCTCAAGTTCCGGTGCATGCGCACCGACGCAGCGAATCGGCTCTACGATGAGGACGGCGACCTCGTCCCCCAAGCCGCCGGGTTTGACGCGGACGGCGTGCTGCTCGATGCGGAAGGTGAGGCGGTGCTCAAGGAGAGCGGAAAGCCGCGGAAGGGCGACGAACTACGGATCAAGTACTTCGTCGGTCCGGAGCCGGAGGCGCGGTACCGGGAGATGTTCACGGAAACGGTGGTCAGCCACCTGTTCTGGGCGCTGGGCGTCCCAGTCGACCGCGTGTACATGCCTAACAGCGTGCGCTGTTTCGGCTGTGGACCCAATCCGTTCGGCCAGGAAAAAGCCGACTCCTCACGCGAGCCGCGCGTCTTCACGCATTCGTCGGTCGAGCGGCGGTACGAAGGCAAGCAGATCAACATCGATCGAAAGAGGGGCTGGATGGGTCTTGGCGGCGGGTATAGCCACGGGTTCGCGTTCGGCGAACTCGAGGGGCTCGCAGGAACAAGCACAGAACGCCGGATCGCCACCGAGGTCCTGGTGGCGGCGCTCAATGTCGTGGCGTACAACAGTCCCAGTTCGTACCAGAACGAGCTCCTGTGCCGCAAGGACAAATGGGACAAGGCCAGCGGCGTCTGCGACGAGAGTGTCGCCTACGTGCAGGATGTCGGGGGAACGCTGGGAGGGGAGAAGGCGCGCCCGCTGAGCGGCGTCCCCGAATCAACGATGAAGGACCACCCGCGCGGCGACTGGCCGACGTTTTCGCAGGACCGCGTTTTCAAGGACCCCAGCCGCTGCCGGCTACTCTACGACATCGCGGGAGTGGAGGAGCTATCGGAAGCCGGTCGGCTCGCACTCGTCCGACGCATCAGGGGTCGCGTGGGACTGGATGAGCTGCTCGTGATCTTCGAGAAGGCCCGCATCCACCGGATGGACTCAAGAGTGACCGCCATGGTCGCGGCCCAGACGGGGCTGCCTCCTGGGCCGGAGCTGGATCAGCGCGTGCAACGACTGTGGGCGGAGACGATCAACAAGCGCTTCCTGGAAATTCTCGAAGCCCGCTGCCCGGCGTAGTCAGCGTTCCCGCCTAACGCGATACAGCGTTTCCGTCATCGGGGCCGGAGGGCAGGTCGCGGCGGTGCGGCTTCCGCACGACCACTTGCGCCACGGCACGTCCCCGCATGGCCGTGATCTCGAACTGCACACCGCTCCATTCCACACGCTCCCCCTGTTCGGGGACACGGCCCAGCAGGTTCATGATGAATCCGCCAAGTGTACGAACACCGTGGCGCGCGTGGTCGCTAATCGGCGGCAGATCAGCGACGGCTTCAACATCCTCCAGTGATGCGGAGCCCGGGAACGCCCAGCTGCGATCGTCGGAACGCTCGGGCGCAGGCGCCCGGACGTCGCTCGCCAGCGGGGTTTCACCGACAACCGTGTCGATGAGGAGGTCGAGCAGCACGACGCCTTCCACGCCGCCATACTCATCCAGCGCGACCGCGACATGACTGTGCGACGCGCGCATTCGTTCCATGAGCGTGAGGGCGGACATCGTGCCGGGCACATACACGGGCTGCCGGAGGACCGCACGGACATCCAGTGACTTCCCGCCCGCGCATTGCGCGAGCAGATCTTCGGCGAATACCACGCCAAGGATCTGGTCCATGCTCCCCTCACAGACCAGGTACCGGCTGCCCGGTTTTGCCACGAGCTTTGCCTGCCACGTTTCCGGGGATGCATTCGCGTCAAGACAATCGAGTTGCGTCCGTGGCGTCATCACGTCGCTGACGAGCCGATCGCCGAACCGAAAGACGTTTTCGACCAGTTGGTGCTCGCCACCCTCGAGAATCCCGCTCTCGGCGCCTTGTTCAATCAGGGCGCGGATCTCCTCGACCGTAATCGACGGTTCGCCGCTGACCCGAATGCCGAACACACGCAGAACGAGGTTAGTCGGACCCGTGAGGAGCACGACAATCGGCGAGGCAATGCGCGCCAGGACACGCACAGGGCGCGCAACCAGCGCGGCGATCCGCTCGGGGTTGCTCAGCGCGACGCGCTTCGGCACCAGCTCCCCAATGACCAGCGAGAGATACGTGATCACCGTGACGACCAGTCCGAGCGCCAGTCCGTTCGAATAGGGCGCCAGGAGAGGCACGTTCGCGAACCCTGCCGCCAATGTCTCAGCAATCGTGGCGCCCCCGAAAGCGCCGGCAAGCACCCCGATGAGCGTGATCCCCACCTGCACCGTGGAGAGGAACTGCGTTGGATCGTGCGCCAGCGCGAGGGCCGCCCTCGCCCCGGCATCTCCCTCTTCCGCGCGCTGCTCGAGGCGGACCTTCCGCGCCGTCACGATGGCGAGTTCCGACATGGCGAAGACACCGTTCAGCATCAAGAGCAGAACGATGATCAGAATTTCGGACGCTATGCCTGACATGTGCGTAAATGGGGTTGCCGAGATCGCCCGACGTCGGCGTGGCGCATGAGGCAACGGGTCACGCGCCTGCCCGTAAATGGCTTGCCTGGGTAAAGGGATGCGGCGCCAGCTATTTGAAGCGGGCGTTCCGCCTGGTTACATCGTATCCCGAGGTGTCGATGATCACCGTCGTGAAACGTACCACTGCTCGGGTGGGGCAGCATTGCCACCATGCCATCGTGCTGCTGGCGCTGCTGGCTTGCGCGCCGCCGGTGGAGATCTCGCCTCCACCCGCTGACGCTCCGGCAACGGCGGTGGCTCTGGCCGGCGCCGCGGTGATGATCGGCACCGGAGACATTGCCTCGTGCACTTCGAGCGGCGATGAAGCCACGGCGCAGCTGGTTGACAGTGTGCTCAAGGCGGACAGCGCGGCTGGCGTAGAGAACTACGTCTTCACGCTGGGTGACAATGTCTATCCGTCCGGAAGTGCGCGCGATTTTGAAAGGTGCTGGAAGCCTTCCTGGGGTGATTCGAGCAAGCGAATCATGAAGTGGATTCGCCCGTCACCAGGGAACCATGAGCACGACACGGAATGGGCGGCGCCATACTACCGCTATTTCGGCGAGCGGGCCGGCGAGCCAGACAAGGGTTATTACAGCTACAAGGCGGGGGAATGGCACGTCGTCGTGCTCAATAGCGTCCTAGCCGTGTCGGGTCGCGCGTCCGCGGCTGATCGCAGGGCACAGGAAGAATGGTTACGAAGGGATCTCTCTGAGCACCGCACACGCTGCACAATGGCGTATTGGCACCACCCCCGTTTCAGCTCCGGAACGCACGGGGGAGTCATTCGCATGGAGCCGATCTGGCGCATCCTCCATGAAGCTGGCGTCGATCTCGTGTTCGCCGGACACGACCACCATTACGAACGGTTCCTGCCGCAGGGCCCCGACGCCACGCTCGATACGCTTCGCGGCATCACCCAGATCCTGGTCGGGACTGGCGGCGGGACACTCCGCGGCCTGCGCCGGCCGTACGCGCGCCACTCCGCGGCACGCGTCCAGGGTCATTTTGGCGTCCTCAAGGTAACGTTAGGCAGCGGGGAGTACCAGCACGCATTCCTCGACGTTTCGGGACGCGTGTGGGACCGGGGCGGCGGCAAGTGTCATTAAGCTGATCCAGGGCCCGCCATGCGACCGTGGATCGAGGCGACGCTGTATGCCTGCAAGTCGGACCAACAGAGCCTTTAGGAGGCCGCGAACGAATCTGATCCCGCAACGCCGGCAATCGCAGACTGCACTCTGCACTCAGCTCTCCTCGTGTATCGTCTTCAGCTCGAGGATCCGCATGCGACGCGTTCTTGCTGGAAGCTTCAGTAGCACGTCGTCACCCACGGCCTTCCCGATCAGCGCGCGGCCGATCGGCGATGCCATCGTGACGTGTCCTTCGTCGAAGTTCTCGGCGTCCGCAAAGACCAGGTAGTAGGTCTCTTTCGCGGTGGTGTCCGCACACTGGACAACTACGCGCGACCCCAGCCCCACCTTGTCGAGGGGAATCTGGGCCATGTCGATCTGTGACAGCT
Source organism: Gemmatimonadaceae bacterium (assembly GCA_035646395.1). Taxonomy (GTDB): domain Bacteria; phylum Gemmatimonadota; class Gemmatimonadetes; order Gemmatimonadales; family Gemmatimonadaceae; genus JABWBJ01. The sequence continues at coordinate 5,778 of DASRPK010000070.1, forward strand.
TCGACAGTCGCTGCCGGAGCTGTCCCAGCCGAGCCTGGACGAACTGCTGCCGTTCGAGCGCGGCCTTGTACTCGCTGTTTTCGCGGAGGTCGCCCAACTCGACGGCTTTGCGGATCTCGTTGGGCAGCACGACGTTCAGCTCATGGGTGAGCCGCTCAACTTCGTCGCCGAGCTTCTGTTTGAGTTCCTCGATCATGACCGCGAGGGGAAAAGTCGAGCGCCCGACCCTGCGAGGCCGGGCGCTGCAAAGCGGAACGTAGCCAAAACCCAACCCCGAGGCCAGTGAGCATCGGGGTCATCGGGGTCAGAGTCGGGGTCAGAGTCCGACTCCGACCCCGACTCTGACCCCGACTCCGACCCCGACTCTGACCCCGACTCTGACCCCGGGGCCAAAGGCCGGAGGGGCAATAGATTAACGGTCTGATGCGAGCCCATGATTCGTCGTCGAACGGCGTTCCGCGGAACGCGGGCGAGCCACTGGACCTCGACCGGGTGCTGGCCGTTCGCGTAAACCGGAGCGCCGCTGAACGCCGCGCGGCGACCATTCCTACACGTCGCACAGTGAAGAAGGAGTGGCAGGCGGCGTGGCTGCTCAAAGCGGTCACGCTCATGGACCTGACGACGCTCAGCGGCGACGACACTCCCGGCAACGTCCGCCGCCTGTGCGCCAAGGCGCGACAGCCGCTGCGTCCCGACATCGTCGACGCGCTCGGAGTGGCCAGTCTCGACCCGAAGGTCGCCGCGGTGTGCGTCTACCATCGTTATGTGCCGACAGCCGTGGAAGCGCTCGATGGAAGCCGCATTCCGGTGGCTGCGGTCAGTACGGGATTCCCAGCTGGACTCTCGCCCTTCGAGCAACGAGTTGCAGAGATCAGCGCGTCCGTGTCGGCGGGCGCGCATGAAATAGACGTCGTCATAACGAGAGCACACGTCCTCACCGG
>DASRPK010000071.1:0-2129 GCA_035646395.1 Gemmatimonadaceae bacterium
GGCAAAGCCCTGCAGGGCGGACGTGTAAACCACGGGAAAGTCGAGCTGCGCTTCGGTCGCGCCCAGACGGTCGAAGAGATCGAAGGTCTGGTCGAGCACCCAGTTGGGGCGTGCCTCGGGCCGGTCGACCTTGTTGATGACGACGATCGGCCGCAACCCGTGCGAAAACGCCTTCTGAGTGACGAAGCGGGTCTGCGGCATCGGTCCGTCGACGGCGTCCACGAGCAACAGCACCGAATCGACCATCGACAGCACGCGCTCGACCTCGCCACCGAAGTCGGCATGGCCCGGCGTGTCGACGATGTTGATGCGGAAGTCCCGCCAGCGGATCGCGGTGTTCTTGGCGAGGATCGTGATCCCGCGCTCGCGCTCTAACGCGTTCGAATCCATCACCCGGTCGACCAGCGCCTTACGCGAATCGAAGGTACCGGACTGCCGCAGCAGCTGGTCGACCAGGGTGGTCTTACCGTGATCGACGTGCGCAATGATCGCAATGTTGCGCAGCTGACTCGGCGAATCGAGGCTCACGGGACCGCCTGGTGGCTCAAAAGGGCCGCGGAGTATACGCGGCAGCCCCGCAAAGGACGAGGCCCCGCAAGCGGGGCCCCGCGCAGTCTTCACCCTGTGCTGTTCAGGGCTGCTCGATCTGAACCGCCAGCGGCAAGCTGAATGTCCCGGCTCCCGTGTCGACCGTCACCCGGCCGATCATGGCCCGGCCGACAATGAACGTGTTTGGTGCGGCGTTGACGGTCCACACCATCTCGTAGCTTGGCAGGCTGTCGGAAAGCAGCAGATCGAGCACGCCGAAGATCGAGATCAACTGCGTCGGGCGCTCGGCAAACATAAACGCGCCACCATTGCGCAGCGCCAATTCCGCCATCGCCAGTGAATCGACTTCGTTGGACAGCCCGATTGTGAAGATATCGACATCGAGTTGATCGGCCAGAGTCACGACGTCTCCGCGCCGGTCCGTGCAGAATTGGAATGAGCCCGGAGGCTCGGCGCAGTAGATATCCTTGCCGTCCGAGAACAGAACCGCCGTATGCCGCAGGTTCGCCGGCGCCGTGTCCGCGGTGCCGACCATCTCCTCCAGCGAGTCGTACAGCGGCGTGCCCCCGCCGTCGAGCGTGGCCAGCGCATCGAGCGACGCGAACAGGCTGTTCCCGTTGTCGAAGAACTCAGGCGTACACGGCTGACACGGAAAGTAGGTCAGCGGCGGCTCGGGCAGCAGCGAATCGGCGCCGTCCGCGAACGCAGCCAGCATCACGACGTTGCCGCTGCCCACGTCGTTCAGGAATTCCTTGGTGGCAAATATCCGCGCGTCCGTCGGATCTGACTCGCCAATCGATTCACTGGAATCGAACAGCAGTCCGGCCGCGTACGGGACCGGCCCGGGGGGGTCCACCAACTGAAAGTCAGCAGGTGTGGCGTTTGCCACTGTATAGGGCGCATCGCCCGCGGGATTGCTGTGACGTACGCAGTCGGGGTGCTCCGGGGATTCGCTCACCGGAGTGCAGTCCGCGAGCGTAAAAGCGGATGCTGTCAATCCCGGCACCGGGTTGAAATCCTGGTCGATGACATAGACGCGCACGCGGAAAGTGAAGCTGGACCCGCCGCTCGTGCCGCCCTCCTGACCTGCGCCGCTGATCCCGCCGGTCCCCTCTGTCACACGCTGCATGGTGAACGCGACGTTCGCGGTCTCACCCTCAGTCACGGTGACCGTCTGGGCCGGCGGATCGGCGAGTCCATCGGCGCTCGCCGTGACACTGACCGATCCGGTCGGTACCTGTGTCACGGTGGCCGTCCCGGCGGACCCCGTGGTGGCCGTGCGCGACCCCGCCGTGATCGTCACGCCGTTTATTGGCGCGTCGAACTGGTCGACCACCGTGGCGGCGATCTCGCCGGTATCGGGAGGAGGCGGATTTCCGCCGTCATCGTCACCGCCACCGCTACCGCCACCGCAGGCGGTGAGCGCAAGCGCAGCGGCGAGCGCGATCACTCGCAAGCTTCGACTCGCGAGACTCAAACTCCACATCGATCCGTACCCGTCGACGCTGACCCTGTTGTCCATGTTCTTAACCTGGCTCCCGTTGCAACTCATTTGACCGATCCGCTAGTTCGCGTTCCTT
>DASRPK010000072.1:0-4496 GCA_035646395.1 Gemmatimonadaceae bacterium
CGTCCGCGCTCCAGGGATGAAGTCGTAGCCGTGTCGGCAACTATCCTCGGCGTATGTTCGCTTGTTCCTTACGCCGAGCCGAGGGTACGCTATGGCCATGCCCGCACCGAACACGCAGTGGACCGCCGAGATGGCCCGCGCGCTTCCCGACGACGGGAACCGTTACGAAGTGCTGGACGGTGTGCTGTTCGTGAGTCCCGCACCTTCTCCTGCGCATCAGCGAGCGGTGTTTCTGCTCTGTACGATCCTGGACAGGTACACGACAGCGAACGACCTCGGTGCGGCGATGATTTCACCCGCCGATATCGAATTCTCTCCGCGGAGGCGACTGCAGCCGGACGTTTTCGTTGTTCCGCGCGAGATTGACCGGCATTTCCGCGCGTGGACTGAGGTCACGACTCTTCTGCTTGCCGCAGAGGTCATCTCACCTTCGACAGCACGGGTGGATCGCGGCGAGAAGCGCCTCATTCTGCAGGATGAGAGGATACCCGAATACTGGATCGTCGATCTCGATGCGAGGATCGTCGAACGCTGGCGTCCGCCTGACGAGCGCCCGGAGATTCTGAGCGAAACGCTTCTCTGGCATCCGAGGTCATTCGCGCCCGCCCTTGAACTGGACCTGGTCGAGTACTTCCGGTCAGTACTGGGTGAATAAAGGTCACTTTTGGAAATCGAGCGCATCACTGTCACACCCCTCCCGGACATTTCGCGGACCACTGATCGGTCCATTCGAAAACGGGAGAGTCCATGCACTACCGGTACCTGTCGTTGGCCGCGCTCCTCGCAATCGCGCTGCCCGGCACCAGGGCTGAAGCCCAACACCCGCAGTCACGCGAAGGATTCTGGTTCAACATCGGACTCGGCGTCGGGTCACTTGGCTGCAGCGACTGCGGCGGCGAACGCGAAATCGGACCAACCGGTGGACTCGCGCTCGGCGGAACGCTGAGCAACCAGTGGCTCCTCGGCGCCTTCAGTAACGGCTGGTCAAAGACCGAGGATGGCGTGACGATCACCGCGGGTACGCTGGTCGTTGGCGCACGCCTCTATCCGTCACCCTCGAGCGGGTTCTTCATCGTCGGGGGAGTAGGCATCGGCCGGATCGACGTCGACCTGGGTGAATTCGGCAGCGCTGGTGAAACAGGAACCGGCGCCCTGCTCGGACTCGGTTGGGATATCCGTCTCGCGTCAACTGTCAGCCTGACGCCGTTCTGGAATGGTGTTGCCATCAAGGTGAGCGACGGCGACGCGAACTTCGGCCAGCTCGGCATCGGCATCACGATCCACTAAAGCCAGGCCCGAGGCCAGAGGTCAGAGGTCACAGGCTGGACACCCACACCATCCTAACGATTCCATGCGCACAGTGATTCTACTCGCCTGCCTCGTGATTGTGGCTAAACCTGCCGAGGCCCAGCGCCGCACCACGTCGGTCATCACCCACGTCACGCCGGCACCAGTCGCAAGCTTTTCAATTCCGTCCACTGAGCCGCTGGCCTACCTCGTGGCCGCCGACTGCGATCTCGATCGCACCCGTGGTAGGGAAGCCGCCAGCATGACCCACTCCGGGGGTGGATGGATGGCCGGCGGACTCGTCTCCGGAGTCCTCCTTGGGCTCATCGGCACCGCGATCAGCTACGCGATCGCGAGTTCCTCGACGGTCGAAGTGAACCGCATCCCTGAAGGTGTGGAGGCGAGCTGCTACCGCGACGGCTACACATCCAAAGCGAGGAGCATGAATACCAGCAATGCGCTTACCGGTGGTTTGCTGGGCACCGCGGTCCTTGTTCTCCTCGTCGTCGCCGCGTCGAGTGGCTCTACCTACTGAGCATGCATTTCCTCGTCGGTCATGACGATCACGGCGGGGGCGGCAATGCGCCCGCTTCCAGTCCTTCCAGCAATGCGAGCAGGCCTTCAGCTTCCCACACCTTGTTGCGGGGAGTCTGGGAAACCGGCAGCAGCACACCTGCTCGCTCCAGCTGGTCCAGTGCCTGATAAACCGCTGCTCGCGCGCGACGAGTGGCAGCAATCGCTGTCGGACCCGTGATCATGGGATGCGCGGGCAGGGCATCTATTACGTGCCATGCCGCGGCGTCACTGCGCGGTGCGTCGCGCCGTTTCAGCGCCGCACGCCACTCCTCGACTTTTCGAATCACAGCATCGAGATAACCACGTGCCAGGTCGGCCGACTCGGCGGCCGCGTCTGCGAACCGTCCGATCCATGGCACAACAGAGTCGCCGCGGAAGTCGGTGAGGCCTGCGATGTACCTCTTGCGTCTGCGCGCCAGCACCACGCTGACGGGGGGCACGTACGACGTCGCGAGTCCCCGTCGCTTGAGGACTACGTGGATCAGGGCCCGACCGGCGCGGCCATTCCCGTCGGCGAAGGGATGAATCGTCTCGAATTGCGCATGGATCAGTGCTGCCTGCACGACTGGAGGAAATGTGTCGTCATTTACTGTCTTGCAGAGATCCGCCATGAGATCTTCGACCTCGTCAGGCGGAGGCGGCACAAAATCGGCACCGCAAGGATTGTAGTCGTTGCCACCAATCCAGTTCTGTTCATTGCGGATTTTGCCAGCGATACCTGGTGTCGCGCTGGCGTTCATCAGGCGCTCATGAATGGCCAGGATATCCGCCACTGTGAACCGCTCATTCGAAACCGCCTGTTCGATTGCCAACTCCATGGCGTCGATATTGGCGATAATCTCTCGCGCAGTCGGAGTTACCCTTTCACCCGTATCGGAACGGGCTTCTGCGCGTGCAAGCGAGCGCGCACCAAGTTGAAGCCCTTCTACCTTTGAGGAAGCGATAGACTCGGTGCGAAGCAGGAGACGCGCCAGCGGGCCGAGTGCGGGGTGGGCGCCCGAGTTCAGCGCGGAGATCGTCTGCTCAGCGCGTGACACTGAACCCGCGGTTTCAACGTCTAATGCGAACCTCAGGCCCGACAAACGATTCGGAACGAATGCCCGGTACTTGCAGGCTCGCCGATAGCGGGGGGGAGCGTCCAGTACAGGGTTGTGTCGCCAGATGAGATCGTGGTACGAACCGGGCACTAAACTGAACTCCGCTCAGAATCCAAGTTCAACTTACGTGCTAAACTGAACTAAATGCAAGAGTCAAGTTCAGTTTACGGAGAGCTTCGAGTCGTCATGTTTGTGATCACTTGGATCAGAAAGATGCGGCACCTCCAACTACGTGGTATGTCACACCCCCAGCGCATGGTACGCATCCAAGGGCAAGTCTGGTAAACAGCAGCCGAGCCAAGGTGGTGCGAAAATGGTGCGCTTGTTGTCGGCCTTAGCTTTTCAACTCGCTGTTCGCTCTGCATTCGCAGGCTAATCACTGATCGCCAATCGCTGGCTCCCTGATCGTGTCAAAAGCCTCACGCTGGCTCGACCTCGTCGCCTTCCTGCTCGGCTACCGTTTCCCGGTAACCCGCGAGCAGATCTTCCAGAAAGTCGGCGGATATGAAGGTGCCGAAGAAACCGCGCGGCGGAAGTTCGAGCGGGACAAGGACGAGCTGCGCGCACTCGGCGTCGAAATCGAAACGTGCTCCATACCTAACGCGGCAGGCGATGAACCGGCGAGCGGCTACCGCCTCCGCCCCCGCAGCACTTACCTGCCCTACCTCGAGCTGGTTGACACGCCCGCCACCGAGCATGCCTACCAGGGACTCGGCCGCATCACACTTTCGCGCGACGAGCTCGACGTCCTCGACCGAGCCACGCGAGCACTGGCGGAGCAGAGCGACACTCCGTTTGCGGCCGCGGCATCGAGCGCGCGACGCAAGCTTGCCTTCGACCTCCCGCTGAGCAGCGACGCCGTCGAACGCATCCTCGCGCTCCCGATCCCCGAACACGCTCGTCAGGCATTGGCAGTGCTGCAGGACGCGGTGATCGAACGGGCCGCCATCGCCTGCGAGTACTTCACGATGTCGCGACGCACCGAAGCGGAACGCGAACTGGAACCATGGGGACTGCTCTTCCAGTGGGGACGTTGGTATTGCGTCGCGCGCGCCCGCGATCGCGACGAGCCTCGGCTCTTCCGTGTGGACCGTATGAAGAACGTCAGGCGGATGCCCGGTCGGGCGCCGCAATTCGACCTGCCTGACGACTTCCAGGTCCGCACGTTCGCCGGGCGCTCGCCCTGGGAGTTTGGCACCGGATCCATGACGACGGCGCGCGTGCGCTTTGCCGTCCCCGAGGCGCGCTGGGTCGCCAACAGCAACGTCGGCCGCGTTATGCGCGAGGAAGCAGACCGCTCGCTCATCATTGCGTTCGACGTCCGCGACACCGACGCCTTCCTCCGCTGGCTTCTGCCCTTCGGTCGAAAGGCCGAGATCGAGGAGCCGTCAGCGTACCGGCAGGCGCTGGCTGCGTTGCGCGCTGACGTCGCGGCGATGTACGCCGAGGCCCAGTCATGACCGCAGCCGAGCGCTTCAGCAGGATTGTTTCGCTGGTGGCGGACCTGACGCGCGGTGAGCGCGCGGGTGATGACGC
>DASRPK010000073.1:0-24920 GCA_035646395.1 Gemmatimonadaceae bacterium
GAGTCGCTGGGGGGCGTGGAAAGCCTGGTCTGCCATCCGGCGACAATGACGCATGCTTCGGTGCCGGTGGAGCGTCGCGCGGCGCTCGGAATCGGCGACGGGCTGGTGCGATTCTCGGTGGGGGTGGAGGATTCAGAGGACCTTCTGGCTGACCTTGACCATGCATTTCAGGGGATCTGAGACGACACCAACGCTCGGCGTAATCCGTAGTCAAATCGGCTGTCTCCCACATCCCCCATCCCACCTCCGCCATCCCGTTTTATGCCTGATCGCATCAAGCTGATCCAGATCGCCTCGACCGCGTGGGAACACCCGGCGGATCGCGCGGCGTTGAACACACTTCGCTCGATTCCAGGATTCGACATGGTCGTCCGGAAGATCGCGTCGTTCTTCGGCGAAATCGGAATCCGGCAGCTCTTCCTGGCGAACGCGGTGAAGGTCGGGCCTAACCAGCGGCCGAAGCTCTGGGCGATCTACCAGGAAGTGCTGGACACGATGGACTGGCCCGAGGTGCCCGAGCTGTACGTTACGCAAACGCCTCTCGCCAACGCGGCCGCGGTCGGCTTCGACAAGCCGTTCATCGTCATGAACTCGGCGCTGCTGGAACTGCTCGAGCCGGAGGAGCAGCGCGAGATCCTGGGTCACGAGCTCGGTCACATCATGAGCGGGCACACGACGTACACCACGATTGCCATCATCGTGATGACCATCGGGATCCAGAACCTGCCGTTCCTGGCCGGCGTTGCGATCCTGCCGTTCCAGCTGGCGCTCATGGAGTGGTATCGCAAGGCGGAGCTTTCATCGGATCGCGCCGGACTGCTTTCGACGCAGGATCCGCGGACGTCGATGAGCACCTTCCTCAAAATGGCCGGCGGCCGGGAATTCGGAGATCAGATCAGCGTCGAGGAATTCCAGATCCAGGCCCGCGACTACGAAACGCAGGGGAACGTCGCCGATCGCGTCTGGCAGGTGATCAACACGGCGTTCCGGACGCATCCCTTCGGCACCGTGCGCGCGGCGGAGCTGCAGCGCTGGATCGACAGCGGCGAATACGCGAAGATTATCGGCGGCGACTACCGGCGGCGTGACGATGCCGCCAAGCCATCGTTAGGTGCAGACCTGGAGGACGCCGCGGGGTATTACGGCGACCAGGCGAAGGAAGCGATGGCGACGATCTCCGGGGTCCTCGGCCGCGCGCGCGACGCGTTCGAGGGAGCATTCAAGACGTCGAGCGAAGAGAAATGAACCCAGGCCAGAGTTCAGAGGTCAGAGGCCAGGGGATGGCGACACGGTGAAAGTTCTGATCGTCGGCGGGGGCGGTCGCGAACACGCGATCGCCTGGAAACTCAAGCGCGACGATCCTTCGCTCGACCTGCACTGCGCTCCCGGGAACCCGGGGATCGCGTCGCTCGCGACGTGTCACGACATCCAGAGCACCAACCTCGACGGACTGGTGACGCTCGGGATCTGGGAGCGGTTCGATTTCACGATCGTGGGCCCGGAGGGTCCCCTCGCCGCTGGTCTTGTGGACCGCCTGATGTCACGGGGATATCGGGCGTTCGGACCGACAGGCGCGGCAGCGCATATCGAGTCGTCGAAGCGGTTCGCGAAGGAGATCATGATGCGCGCCCACGTGCCAACCGCGCGCGCCACATGGCATAACGACGTCACGTCCGCGAAAGCCGCCGCACGCGAGGCCGGGGCTCCAGTGGTAATCAAGGCGTCGGGGCTCGCGGCCGGGAAAGGGGTCATGGTCTGCCAGACGATCGAGGCGGCTGACCGCGCCATCGACGAAATGCTCACGGCGCACAGGTTCGGAAGGAGCGGCGACGAAATCCTTGTGGAAGAGTTCATGGAGGGAGAAGAGCTGTCGATTTTCTTCCTCACCGATGGAGAGTCGTCGCGGGCGATGATCGCCGCGCAGGACCACAAGCGACTGCTCGACGGTGACGAGGGCCCGAACACCGGCGGCATGGGCGCCTATGCCCCCGTGAGTCTTGCTACCAGGGATCTGATGCAGCTGGTGCAGACATCGATCATCCAGCCGACCCTTGCCGCGATGCGCGATGTGGGCGTTCCGTTTCGTGGACTGCTCTACTGCGGCCTGATGCTTACGGAATCGGGGCCGAAAGTGGTGGAGTTCAACTGCCGCTTCGGCGATCCGGAATCGCAGGTCGTGCTCCCGCTGATGAAGTCCGCACTCCTGCCCTACCTGGTGGCGTGCACGACCGACGGTGGTCTTGCCGATACGAACGAGATCGAGTTTCTGCCTGACGCGGCCGTGACTACGGTCGTCGCGGCAACTGGTTACCCTGAGTCTCCGCGCACGGGTGATCCCATCGATCTTTCGACGGTGCCTGACGACGCGATCGTGTTCCACGCCGGAACCACGCAAACATCGGACGGGACACTGCAGACGGCTGGGGGTCGCGTGTTCGCCGTTACCGGAGTCGCGGCGACGTTCGCCGAAGCACAGGAGCGGAGCCGCTACGGAGCCGAACAGGTGAGGTTCGCCGATCGGGTGCTCCGCCGTGACATCGGATGGCGCGAGAACAGCCGTCGTGCCGGAGTTACCTGAAACCGAGACGCTCGCCCGAGACCTGAACGCCGGTCTGGCAGGTCGGGTTATCGTGAAGGTCGAAGTCCTTCACGCCGACGTCCTGCGCGCCGTCACGGCGCGCTCGATTGGCCGAAAGCTGAGGGGTCGTACCTTCGCCCGAGTCTGGCGCCGCGCCAAGGCCGTCGTGCTCGACCTCGATGACGACCTCCATCTCGTTGTGGTGCCACGATTCACGGGCGGCCTCCTGCTTCGCGCCGGCATGCCTGACGATCGTTATGATGCTGTCCGGTTCCGACTGGCAGATGACGGCACGCTTGCCTATCGAGACGTCCGCCGGTTAGGCACTGTCACGTTATGTAGCGCCGAGGAGTTTTCCACATTCGATCGTCGCCTCGGAAAAGAACCGCTTGACCCGGCGTTCACACCGGGTGAATTATCGGCCCTCCTTGAAACATCGCAGCAGCCGGTCAAGAAGGTTCTCATGGATCAGCGTCGTGTCGCCGGAGTCGGGAACATCTACGCCAATGAGGCGTTATGGGCGGCGCGCATCGATCCGTCGCGGGTGGCGCGGAGCATCAGTCACGAGGAGGTGTCCACGCTGCATGCGTCGCTGGTGGACATTCTCCGCCGCGCCATCGACGCGCGCGGCACGACGTTTCGTGATTATCGCGACGCCAGTGGGAATCGCGGAGAATTCGTCAGGCAGCTCGCGGCGTATGGTCGCGGTGGGGAGCCCTGCAACCGCTGCGGAACACGCCTGACGATGACGCATGCGATCGATGGGCGCGCCACGGTCTTCTGTCACCGGTGCCAATCCTGATGACGGCGGTCGCTGATCCCGTCGAGGAAAAACTCAAGGAGCTGCGCACCGTCGTCAGGCGCCAGGCAGAGGATCGGCCTGGCGTGTATCGCATGGTGTCCGAGAATGGCGAAGTCGTGTACGTCGGCAAGAGCAAGCGCATTCGCACGCGGCTGATGAGCTACTTCCGCGCCATTTTTCCGGACGACAAGGGGGCACGGATCGTTCGTGAGGCATCGGCTATCGAATGGTCGTATGTGCCGAGTGAGTTCGCGGCGCTGCTCGAGGAGTTGCGACAGATCAAGCGGCTCCGCCCACGGATGAACTACGCCATGAAGCGTGACGGGCGGAACTATGCGTTCGTGGCAATCTCGCGCGAACCCGCGCCGCGCCTCGTCGTGCTGCGGGGAACCGGTTCACGTGGTGAATCGGTCGTATACGGCCCGTTCACCGGCGCGTTGTGGCTGAAGGAAGCGTTGCGCGAGCTGAGCGACGCGCTCGGACTTCGCGATTGCACGCACGATCGTCGCATGAGGTATTCGGATCAGCAGGAGATCTTCGTTCTTCCGCCGCGCACGCCCGGCTGCATCCGGTTTGAAATCGGGAAGTGCCTCGGTCCGTGTGTTGGCGCAGTTGCGGCCAGGCTGTATCACGATCGCGTTCTCGAAGCGCGGGCGTTTCTTGATGGCGCCGACGACGGTCCGATCGAGCGGTTACACGTGCTGATGCAGGAAGCCAGCGAACGGCTCGAGTTCGAGCGTGCTGGAAGCCTTCGCGACAAGCGGCAGAAGCTGGAAGACCTGCGCGATCGCTTTGATCGCATGCGGTTCGCGGCGGAGTCGCTGACGTTCGCCTATCCGGTGGAAGGGCTGAACGGCGACGATCGCGTCTATCTGATCCGGCGCGGCGTTGTTCGCGCGGAGTTGCCTGCGCCGAAATCCCGTACGGAAGAAGCTGCATTGCGCGACACGGCGAAGAAGGTTGTCGCCGATACTCCGGTCACGTCGCCGAGGAGCATTCCGCAGCACGAAGTCGACGAGCTGCTGGTGATCGCGGCGTGGTTTCGCGCGAACCCGGAAGAGATGGAGCGGGCGAAGCCCCTGACGGCCGGGTAAGCGGGTAAACGGGTAGACGGGTAGCGATCCCGATGCTCCGGTTGCTACCCGTTTACCCGCTTACCCGTTTACCCGTTTACCCATTTACCGAATCGCAGCGGCTTGCCCAGCTACTCGTTTCGGTTTATGTTCGGGTCCCTCTCGGAATAACGAAATGCTGACGGGCACGCAGATGGTGAATCTTGGGCGACAGGACCTCGATGTCTGGCTGGGTGAGCCGGATGATTTCGTTCTCGCAGTTCTGCGCGACATCTACTCCGAAGACTTTGAAGTCAAACGATGGTTGAACACGCCGCATGACGGACTCGGCGGCCATCCGGCGATCGACCTGCTCTCGGCTGGACGCGTTTCCGAAGTAGAATCCGTTCTGGTCGAACACTGGAACGGACGATGAACACAGCCACAATCACCTCGACGCTCACCATGTTGATGAGTGAGCTCGTCGATGGAACGCCGCCAACAGGCGGTCATATGCTGAATCGCGGCGACGTCGGACTGCTACGCTCGCTCGACCGGATTTCAGCAGACGACGCCTCGCAAATCATCGACGCCGGTTCTTCAATCGCCGCCCACGTCGACCACATGATCTATTACACGCAGTTGATGAACCGCTGGGCGGCCGGCGAAACAAACCCGTGGCGCGACGCCGACTGGACGGCAAGCTGGCAGCGCACGTCGGTCACAGAGAAGGAATGGAAAGAGCTCCGCCGTTCGCTCGAACGGGAGGGCCACAAATGGATGGGCATTCTCGACCAACCACGCGAAGTGAGTGAACGCGAGCTCGCGGGGATCATTGCCAGCATCGCACATCTCGCCTATCACGTCGGCGCGATCCGCCAGATGGACAGGAATCTCGGCGGACCATCGGCGAACAACGAACAGGACGCCTTCACTTCACCCGCGAGCCCCCCTTGATGATGACGCGCACGTCGCGCATCACAGTCATGTCGGTCAACGGGTCGCCGCGCACGGCGATGATGTCTGCATAACGACCGGGCGCGAGCACGCCGATCCGGTCTTCGGCGCGCAACGCGCGCGCCGGCCATAGGGTCGCCGCCTGGATGATCTCCATCGCGGGCACGCCAAGCTCCGACCACTTCACCATCTCACGCCACGTGGCGTCGTTATGGAAGTTCGACGGAATTCCGGCGTCGGTGCCGATCAGCAGCCGCACTCCAGTCTCGCGCAGTTGCCGGAACTTGTGAGGCAGAAGCGGGATGCGCGACGGAAAGAGCGCGTAATACGGCAGGTGCGGGATTGCGTCGAGTGATTTCCGGATCTCCGTCGCCATGTCGGCCGGCATGCCTTCACGCCACGCGGGGTCATCGAGCCGTTCCGGGAAGAACTGGCCGGTGTGGTACATGGTGTAAAGCGGCGAGATCGTGGGCGTCCAATACAACGAGGTGTTTCGCTCGCGCAGCCCCTGCAGAATGTCCTGAGGATATTCGGGAGCGGTCCCGAGGCCGGTGTGTTCGAAATTATCGACGCCGAAGCGCAGTCCGCGCCGGATCTCTTCCATTCGATGCGCATGCGCGACCACGGCTTTCCCTGCTGCATGCGCCGTCTGTACGACGGCGGCCACCTCGGCATCGGTCATCTGGTCCTGGTCGATCAACTTGATCACGTCGACGCCGGCGGTAATCAGCCGCTGCACTTTGGACTTTGCGTCGTCCGCGCCACTCACACCCCACCGGAAGGGTTTCTCGTATTCCTCGTACGGTGCATGCTGGATGAACGGACCCGAGACAAAGAGCCGTGGTCCGGGGATTTCGTTGCGCTCGATCTTTCGCTTGACCGCGATGATGTCCTCGAGCGGTGCGCCGAGGTCGCGGGCACTCGTCACGCCGGCGCCGAGGAGCTGCCGGGCGGCGATCGGCATAACGAGTTCGGCGTTGCGCGTGCCATACAAGTCGTTCCATCGCTTGTAGTCGCCATGGCCGAGGATCTGGAGATGCACATGCATGTCGATCAGGCCCGGCATGACGGTCATGCCGTTGGCGTCGATCACCCGAATGCCGCTCGGGACCTGAATGGCACTGGCCGGCCCGACGGCGGTGATGCGTTCGCCGGCGATGAGGATGACGCCATTCTCGATTGGCGGCCCTCCGTAGCCATCCAGGATCCGGCCGCCCGTGACAGCGAGCGTGGCGGTTTGTGCCGCAACGGACTGAGCCAGGAACAGGAGTACAAGGGCAAACCGCATCGTGGTCAGGTCGGCTCGGTTCAACTTCACACCAGGGACACGAGAAGTTGCGGAGCTGACAGCACGTTTCGGAAGGACAGGGGGACCGAGCACATCCCCTCGTGCCAGATCGCGAACTCGGAGCGGTGCTGACCACTACCATCAAAACACTTTGAACGCGGAGAGCGCCGAGGAATCGCAGAGGAATCGCCGAGGAACCAGGATTCTGCTCCGCGTGCCTCGGCGTTTCCTTCGCGTTCTCCGCGTGTAAGTGTTTTGTTTTTTCTTGTCAGCGCTAATCTGATCGTAAAACCACATTCGGATCGACGCGGGACGCGCGGCGGGCAGGCATCCAGCTCGCCGCGATTGCGACGCCAACCAGCGTCGTCGCCACCAGGACGAACACCGATGGGTCGCGCGGCGATACGCTGAACAGCAGCGGCTGCACGAATTTTCCCGCCCACAACGCAACCACCAGCCCCGCGGCAATTCCGACGCCCACCACCTTCAGGCCGTCGGTCACGACCAGGCGAATCACATCCGGGCCCTGCGCGCCTAACGCGACACGGACACCGAGCTCGTGTTGCCGCTGGCTGACGTTATAGGCAATCACGCTGTACAGGCCTACGGCCGCCAGTACGAGCGCCAACACGCCAAACGCGACGAACATCGTGGCCCCGAGTTTCCAGGATTGTGTCTGCTGCCCCATGACTTCGCTGAACGGCGTCACCTTGACGTACGACGCACCCGGCATTTCCTGCTGAAGTCTTCGCCTCACGGTCTCCAGGTGCTGCTTTGCGGTTCCATTGCGCACCCGGATAAAAAGCCCGCCCGACTGCGGACTGAATTGTGTGGACGGCACGTAGTAGTAGAAGTTCGAGTCCGGCTTCAGGCTGCCGGCCTTGATGTCTTCGGCGACGCCGACGACCTGTGTACACGGCATCGTATCCGCATTCACGCGTATGCACTGACCGATGGGATCTCTGCCGGGCCAGAGCACCTGACCCATTTTCTGGCTCACCACCATCACCTTCGGGCCGCCATCGATGTCACTCTGTTCGATGCCGCGCCCACGCAGCAGGCGCGTGCCGAAGGTCTCGAAGTAGCTCGGCGAAACAGCGTTCACCATGAAATTTCCGTGTCGGAACACGGTGTCGATGCCTTCAACGTAAAGACCGACGCTCCACGAGCTCCAGAACGGAATGCCCACCTGCCGGCTCGCGTTTTCAACGACGGGGATCGACTTCGCCACCTCGAGCAGTCGACTCTTCAACGCAATGTTGGATACCGAATCGGTTTTCATCCCGCGCATGTTCAACTCGACCATCATGATCGGGTCGACGTCATACCCGAGCCGGATGTTGCGCACGTTGCCCAGGCTGCGCACGAAAAGCCCTGCGCCCACCAGGAGGATGACGGAGAGGGCGCCTTGCACCACGAGAAGTCCCACACGCATGCGGGAGCGTCCGTAGGTTCCCTCTCGCGTGCCCGCCTTGAGATCACTGGTGAGGTCGGCGCGACGAGCCTGGAGAATTGGCGCGAGCCCGGTCAGAAGGCCCACCGCGATCGCCGCGACGGCCGCGTAGAGCACAGTCCGCAGGTCGCCGAAGCCGGCCGCGGCCTCACTTTGCGGCAGGAGGCCGGCGCGCAGGGCGGAGCCGCCCCAGTGCGCGATCACCATCCCGAGCACGCCACCCAGGGCCGCGAGCAGCACGCTTTCGGTCAGGAGCTGCGACAGAAGCCGGCCACGCGTCACGCCTAACGCCAAGCGCATGGCAATCTCCCGCTTGCGGCGCAAGGCGCGGGCGAGAAGCAGGTTTGCCACGTTGGCGCAGGCAATCAGGAGCACGACCACCGACATTCCGGCGACCCACGTCGCGACCTTCGACGTGGCTGACGCGTTAGGTCCCCGCGACGGAAGGATGGACCCGATAATCGCCCGTGGCTTGGCGACCGCAATCGGCGTGACGCGCGGCTGTTCGACGACCTGCATGTTGTAGCTCTTCACGAACGCGTTCGACATGTCGGTGTTCGCCGCCGTGATGGACACGCCCGGCTTTCGCCGGACGATCATGTCCATCCATCCCCAACTGTACGTCTCCCACCACGAACGCCCTCGCGGGGTGAAGCTTTGCTGCGCGGCGTAGCTCGTGATCGGGATGAATGCGACCGGGGGGCGGTCCGGCCACAGGCCCACGAAACCCGGAGGCGCGACACCGATGATTGAATATTTCGTGGAGCCGATCTGGACGGTCGAGTCGACAACCTGCTCGCTGCCCCCGTACATCGTTTGCCACGCCGCGTAGCTCAGCACCGTCACCGGCTCCCCCGACGGGACCTGGTCCTCGCTCCTGGTGAAATAGCGCCCGAGCGCGGGCGGGGCGTCAAAGAAACCAAAAAATGATGCACTCACCACGCCGATCTGCATCTCACGCGCGGCATCGCCAACACCGACCGCCAGTTGCCGAGTGGTGTGCGCGGCGGTCTGCGCGAAAGACTTTGTCATTGTATCGAGGTCGACGAAACGCGCGTACTGGCTGACGCTCCCGGGCCGCTCCGTGTCGCGGAACACTCGATACAGATAGACGCGATGCGCGGTTTCCGGATCCTTGAGCATCGGTGGCGGACGGAAGAGAAGCCGGTCGACGATGCCGAACATCGCGGCATTGGCGCCGATACCGAGGGCCAGTGTAATGACAACGGCGGCGGCGAATCCAGGCTTGGCGCGCAGCCCGCGAAGGGCGTAGCGGAGGTCCTGCTTGATGGCGTCGAGAGTCATGCGGAATAAGACACATGCTAACGCACTATCGTTACTACGCTTCTGGGGCTTCGGGTTTGAGGCCAGAGGCCAGAAGCCAGAAGTTCTACTGAGCCGACTCGAGTGCCAGGAGCGTCAGCGTGGGTCGCATCGAACCGAAGTCCGACATGAATAGCGAGGGCTGCTCGGGATCCTCGAAAATCGCCACGAAATCATCCGGATCGAGCGCACGTATCAGCCGGGAGGCGTAATTTACGCGGAGGGCGCGGACGTAATGCTCCACCTCGTAATCGCGCGGGTCGCCGTCCTCTGGTACCAGCGTCCAGCCCTTCCTGGTGCGGTACACCCTCACCCGCTCCCCTACCCGCCAGTCGTCGCGACCCGCCGCGAGCATCGCCTCGTACATCGCTTCCCGCCGCTGCTCTCGCAGCGCAGCGTATCGCTCGGCTGATTTCGTGAGTCGGACGCGCGACGAGACGTCGTGTGTCGGCACTTCGCGACGGCGCAGTGCGTCGACGGTTTCAGTCCATGCCTTACGAACTTCGGGCAGGTCATTCACCAGCAGCGCCGAAATGGCACGTCGCAAGAACGCCAGCCCGAAGGGTTCGGCACGACTGGAGCGGAATGCGACACCCTTCAGCAAGAGCGTGCCGTTGTAGTGAAGCAACGCGTAGTTCTTCGGCTCGTGCGACAACATCGCACGGTACCGCCCCTCGAACTCGAGTTGGACGAGTGGCGGAAGCAATGCCGCCACGTCGGCGACAACCCTGCGTTCCTGCGCCTCACTCCACTCGGTTGGCACCGAGAAATACACGCCGTCAGTGTCTGCTTCGAGCAATGTCACGCCGCGCGCGGCGAGCTCCCGACAGATCAGCGAGAGCGTCTCGCGCCCGCGGCGCGTGACTTCGTTGGCAGCGTCCACGTCGGCGAACCGCGTCAGCGCGCCACCGGCAGCGAGATATCCGTAAGCGGAGTTCACTACCAGCTTCATCGCGGCCGATGTGCCTTCGTGGATGTACCGCGCGGCAGAACCCGGCGGCGCCACACGCGCACTCGCCTTTGCATCGAGTCTGAGTTCCACCAGCCGATCGACCATGGCCAGCAGCGCGCCGAGATAATCGCGCCTGGGCCCGATGCGGAACGATCGCATCAGCGACGGATACAGACTCGCCACGTCCGCCTTTACGACACGCTCGGCCACGCCCGCCGCAAACAGATAGAGGGCGGCTCCACTGTGTGGATCCTGCCGGCTCGCGTTATGCGCCGGCAGCGCCGCGTTCGCGTGGAGGTACGCTCGAACGATCAACGGATCAATGATCCCGGTCGCGGCGCCTGCATCCGCGACACGCTCGTACCGCCGTGGGGCCATGCGCGCCAGGGCAAACGCGGCGCCGCCGAGCAGCCGGGCAAGTCCCGCCACCTCATCGACGTCCGCTGATGCATAACGACGGACCCGCTCGGGGTCAGCCAGGAAGGTGCTGTAGACGAGGTCCCCGCGGATCATCTCCCGGTCGGCGGCGGCAATACCGAGATGTTTCGCGACGGCCTTCAAACCATGACCCGGAAGTTCGCGCGTCGCGAAGTCATATCGCCACACTGCATCGAGCGTATCGATGCACTCGCGCCCCGGGATAACGAGCCGGATGCGATTCGGCTCCTGCTCGTCGGGAAGCATGCCACGACTGGCGGCGCGTTGCCTGAAGCCCGGTGTTCCGGTGCGTGCCAGATCCAGAGGAACACGGAGGTGCTGCGCCCGGCGATTCAGAAAGGGCAGGTCGAACCCATGGAGGTTGTGATTCTCGATCACATCAGGATCAACTTCCCGAATCACGCCGCACAGCGCGCGGATCAATGCCGCTTCGCCGGCATCACTGACCTCCTTCACCTCCAGCACATGAACGACGCCCGACGGTTCGCGCACCGACACCATGAACATGCGATGGACGGCGGGGCGCAGTCCCTGCGTCTCGAGGTCGAACTGCAGCCGCCGCAGGTCATCGAACGCGAGGCCGCGAAAGTAGTTCCTGCCTGACGAGACCAGGTACTGCTCATCGGGTGGCAGTGCCAGGATGGACTCCTGGCCCAGCTCGCGCAGTGTCGTCAGGCTCCTGCCAAGCCGCTCACTCGCCCCTCGAAGCACGGCTGACTTGAGCGTCGGCGCGTCGTGCGCTGATACGAGATGCCGTAGCTCGCCGACGCCGTCGAGCTCGCGATACCATACTGCTGCACCCTGCGCCCCCACCGCGCCCTCGTGCTGCAGCCGATCGCCAAGGTGTGCGAGATCATCGAGGCGATCGAGGAGCAACCAGGGACGGAAGCGTTCCTGCTCCTTCACGAGCATTCCGCCGACGCGTCGCCAAACGGTGGCTCGACCGCTCCCCTCCGCCCACACCGAAACGATGCCGGGGGTGGGGTCCCAACCCCACAGCCATTCGTCCTTGAGTGCGGATGTGACGTGCAGGTTCCAGTCTCGCATTCAGGCGCAGCCGTGCGGTAACTTTGCATGAACCTTCAGATCACAGAGATGCGCAGAACTCTCGCCCTCCTCGTTGCGACCACCTCGGTCGCGAGCGCACAGCAATCCAACGTCCTCACACCCGCAATTGTCGCGAAGATCCAGGCTCTGGAGCCCAAGGTGGTCGCGTGGCGCCGCGACATTCATCAGCATCCCGAACTCGGGAACCGCGAGTTCAGAACCGCCAAACTCGTCGCAGACCATTTACGCTCACTCGGCATCGAGGTTCAGGAAAAAGTCGCCCACACAGGGGTAGTTGGAATACTGCGCGGCGGAAGACCAGGCCCTGTCGTGTTGCTCAGGGCCGATATGGATGCTCTCCCGGTGACTGAACGCGTTGAGATCCCGTTCAAGAGCGTCGCGAAATCAACGTACAACGGGCAAGACGTTGGCGTCATGCATGCGTGCGGTCACGATACGCACGTGGCCATCCTCATGGGCGTTGCCGAAGTACTCGCGGGCATGAAGGGCGAGCTACCAGGAACAATCAAGTTCATGTTCCAGCCGGCCGAAGAGGGCGCACCGTCGGGCGAGGAAGGCGGAGCGGAGCTAATGGTGCAACAGGGCATCCTCGAGAATCCCAAGGTGGATGTCGGGTTCGCGTTGCACATCGACGCGACGCGCGAAGTTGGCCACATCTTTTACACGCCGGGGGGCATGTACGCGAGTAGCGACGATTTCCGGATGGTGGTGAAGGGGAAACAAACGCACGGCGCTTCACCGTGGAACGGCGTTGATCCGGTTGTGGCGAGTGCACACATCATCACGGCGCTGCAAACGGTCGTGAGCCGCAACATGGAGATCACCCAGAATCCGGCGATCGTAACCGTCGGCATGATTCGCGGTGGCGTACGGAATAACATCATTCCCGAACAGGTCGAAATGATCGGGACGATTCGAGCACTGCACCCCGACGACCAGAAGAAGCTGCACGACCGCGTGCGCAGGATTGCGACAGACGTTGCGAGCAGCATGGGCGCGACGGTTGAAATCGAGATCGGCAAAAATACGGCATACCCGGTGACGTTCAACAATCTCGCACTGACCGAAGCAATGCTTCCGGCGCTTCGCGAAGCGGGCGAAGGACGTGTCCAGCTGGTAAAGCCGGAGACCGGCGCGGAGGATTTTTCCTTCGTCGCGCAAAAAGTCCCTGGCTTCTACATCGCACTCGGTGGCAGGCCGGCGAACGTTCCTGCCGGGACCGCCGCGGATCACCACACGCCCGACTTCTTTGTGGACGACAGCGGACTCGATGTCGGTGTACGAGCACTCGTGGGTATGACGCTGCACTACATGAAGACCAATCCACGGATAGTGCCCTAGTCACGTCGACTCGCGTGCCAAATCAATCGGAGGAAGTTCCATGACTTTGACCGTGCGCCTCACTCGCAGCCTGTTGGTCGGCATTGCGGTCGTTGCCTTGAGCGGTTGCTCCCGGACGATCCGCATTCGCGACTTGCTCGATCGGCCGCAGGAGTACGATGGAAAGACGGTTCAGGTGGAGGGCACCGTGACGCAGAGTGCGGGCGTGCTCGGGACCGGCGCGTACGAAATCGATGACGGCACGGGAAAGATTTACGTGGTCGCCAGGGGAGGCGGAGTGCCGCGCGAGGGGGCAAAGACAAAAGCCAAGGGGCGCTTCGAGTCCGTCTTCAACCTGCTTGGCCGGACCCTGGCAGCGATCGTACAGTAATCGCCTGCGTGTTAGCGATTAACTCGGAGATCGTTCGTCTGCTATTTGTCCCGCAATCGGACCACCATTAGTCCAGCGATGTGCGTACACCGTCACGTGCTACGCATCGGTAGACCGATAATCCGTGCATCTGCTGTCCCATCCTTCATCTCGAGGATGGCGACGCTGGGCTCGAGGTCGAAGCGGGCCGGACCGGCCGCGCCGGGATTGATCACTAGTCGATTGTCGGCGCGCGTGATCAGCTGCTTGTGCGTGTGCCCATAGACGATCACATCCGCGGCATAACGAGCGAGCAATTTCTCCGGCTTCGGTACGCCGAGTTCGTGCCCGTGGCTGACGTGAATCCGGAGGCCACCGATCGTCAGGTCGATCGCCGCGTGCAGGCGCGGATTTCCGGGTTCGTCGGTGTTCCCGTACACGGCATGGACCGGAGCGATAAGGGCGAGTTCGTCGAGGATTTCGTCGCCGCCGACGTCGCCGGCGTGGAGGATGAAGTCGACTCCGGCAAGGGCGCTGTGCACCTCCGGACGCACCAGGCCATGCGTGTCGGAAATCAGACCGAGCCGGTGGATAGCGGAGGTGGGAGGTGGGATGTGGGAGGACCCTGATTTAGTGCGGATCGACGCCGGTCCAACGGGGCATTTCATTTGGCACGTCGACGTGATCGAGAATGCGGCCAACTACAAAGTCCACTAATTCCTCGATGCGGCTCGGACGATGATAGAAACCAGGTGACGCGGGCATCACCACCGCGCCGGCTCTCGTCAGGCGCAGCATGTTTTCGAGGTGGATGTCGCTATAGGGCGTTTCGCGTGGGACCACCACGAGGCGCCGGCGCTCCTTCAGGACGACGTCGGCTGCGCGTTCGACCAGCGAGCGGGATGTCCCCTGCGAAATCGCGGCAATCGTGCCCATCGAACAGGGGCAGATCACCATGCCCTTGGTGCGAACCGATCCTGATGCGGGGAGGGCACCGCGATCACGATCGTCGAATGTGCGCACCGAGGCATCCCATGCCTTCGCGCCGACGCGATCCCGCAGTGCGTCGACCGAGTCGAGGCTGCTTTCCGTCGACAGGAGACGAAGGCCATGTTCCGAGACGATGAGCCAGGTCGGCTGTGCTGCCTGCACCAGCGCCTGCAGGAGCCTGACGGCATAGGGCGCTCCCGAAGCGCCGGTGATTGCGACGACGAGCGGGAGCGAACCGGTCACCGAAGCCCCACCAGCGTAGCAACATCACCACCGCCGCTGCGCATCAAGCGGTCGGCGAGCACGAACATGAAAAACGCGATCGAGATCACGCCGTTCATCGTGAAGAACGCGGCATCGAGCCGATGCAAATCGTCAGGCCTCACGAGTGAGTGCTCATACAGGAGCAACGACGCAGCGACGGCAACGCCGACGCCGTACAGCCAGCCGGCGCCCGTTCCCCACCCGACCAGAATCAGGCACAGGATCGTCAACGTGTGCAGGACCTGGCTGATTCGCACGGCACCATTCGCGCCGAAAGCGACCGGAATGGAATGCAGGCCCTGGGCGAGGTCGAACGACTCATCCTGCAAGGCATACAGAATGTCGAATCCCGCCACCCAGGTCGCCACAGCCGCCGCCAGCGCGAGCAGGACCCAGGAGGGACTGGACCATTGGCCCGCGATGGCGAGGTACCCGCCGACCGGAGCGATCGACAAGCTCACGCCGAGCACGAGATGCGACCAGCGGGTGAAGCGCTTGGTGAAACTGTAGAACAGCACCCAGCCTAACGCGAGAGGCGACAGCCACCCGCACAGCGGGTTGAGCTGCCAGGATGCGTACATGAATACAAACGACATGACAAATACCGCCACCGACGCCTGACGCAGGGTCAACGTGCCCGCCGGCAGCTCGCGGCGCGCGGTGCGCGGGTTCTTCGCGTCGATGTCACGGTCCACGATGCGGTTGAAGCCCATGGCGGCAAACCGGACCGCGGTGAAGGCCAGCACAATCCAGCCTAACGACGCCAACCGCACCGGGGCGCGGTAGCTGGCCAATGTCGCCCCTACAAGGGCAAAGGGCAGCGCAAAGACCGTATGCGGAACCTTGACGAAGTTGAGGTAGCGCACGAGCAGCGACTGCCCGTCGAGGACCTGGCCATCGCGACCGGTGGCCGGCGCCGTCATCGGACCCCTCCATCCAGGCCAAGCCTGGGCCACATCGCGTCGACGCGCGCCTTCGTGGCCTCGTCCATCGTGATCAGCCGGGGCCAATCGCGCGTGAAGCCCTCCTCCTTCCACTTCCGCGTCGCGTCGATGCCCATCTTCGACCCGTAGGTAAAGGCCCGGCTCGAATGATCGAGCACGTCAATCGGACCCATCGAAAATCGCGTGTCGCGTTCGGGGTCGATGTTGTTCAGGGCAATCCACCACGCTTCCTGCGGGTTGCGCACGTTCACGTCCTTGTCGACGACCACGATGACCTTGGCGAGCGACATGAGGCCGGCGCCCCACATCGCGTTCATCACCTTGTACGCCTGTCCCGGATACTGCTTGTCGATCGATACGAAGACGAGGTTATGGAAGATGCCTTCCGCCGGCATATGGTAATCGACGATTTCCGGGACGGTGAGCCGAAGCAGCGGCAGGAAGATCCGCTCCGTGGCGTGGCCGAGGTAGAAGTCTTCCATCGGAGGCCGTCCCACGATGGTCGTCGCGTAGACAGGGGTGCGGCGCATGCTGATCGCCTTGACCTGAACGCGCGGATACAGGTCCGCTTCCGAGTAAAAGCCAGTGTGGTCGCCAAATGGCCCTTCGGTGACCAGTGGCTCGCTCGGATCGATTTCGCCTTCGATCACAAATTCAGCTTCGGCGGGAACATCGAGGTCGCTGGTGACGGCCTTGGCGAGTTGCACCGGAGACTGCCTGAGGAATCCGGCGAAGATGAATTCGTCGACCATGGGCGGCAGCGGCGCTGACGCGGAGTAGATCGATGCGGGGTCGGCGCCGATCGCAATGCATACGGACATCTTCTCGCCGCGCTCCGCCATGTCTCGCCAGTGCGCGGCCCCGACCTTGTGCCGCTGCCAATGCATCGCGAGCGAATCGCGCCCCAGCACCTGCACGCGATACATGCCCACGTTGCGGATGCCCCGCTTCGGATCGACGGAGATCACCATCGGCAGCGTGATATATGGTCCTCCATCTTCCGGCCACGTCGTCAGGATGGGCAGCTGCATGACGTCGATGTCGTTCCCGCGCACGACGATCTCCTGGCAGGGCGGCGTTCCCTTCATGCGTCGCGGCGGGAACTTCGAGATCTCGAGGAGCCGCGGCAGCAATCCCAGCTTGGCGATCAGGCCATCGGGCACCTTGAGGTCGAGCAGTCTCGTTATGCGCCCCCCGATGTCATCCAGGTTGTCGACGCCGAGTGCAATGCACATGCGCCGCATGGAGCCGAACAGGTTGATCGCGACCGGCCAGGGAGAGCGGGTGCCGTCGTGGCGGATGACGTTCTCGAACAGGAGGGCCTGGCCGCCACCGGGTTGCTTCATCACACGGTCGGCGATTTCGCATAACTCCAGGTTGGCGGAGACGCGTTCTTTTATGCGCGCCAGTTCGCCTGCCTGGTCAATGGCGGCGATGAACTCGGACAGGGTGTCGAGGGTCACTTACTGGACGTGGGACGTGGGAGGTGGGAGGAACCAGATCCTAACGAAGGATTTGCACAATGTGGTCATCGGCGCCTTCGCTCTCCTGATCCGCGAGGTCTTTCCCACGTCTCACGTCTCACGTCCATCAGCGTTCTCCAACGTGGATAGCTGCTACACCTAACGTCAGGTGGCGCCACCGGACATTTCGGAAACCTGCCGTGGACATGAGATCTGCGAGCGCCTGCGCCGTCGGAAAATTGTCCACCGACTCCGGAAGGTATTGGTATGCCGTCGGATGCCCCGAAACGATCCGACCGATCGCGGGCAGGATGTGATGCGAATACAGCCGGTATCCGGCGCGGACGATCGCGGACGGCGGCGTCGAGAACTCGAGGATCACGAAGCGGGCGCCCGGCATCAGCACGCGATGCACCTCCCGGAACCCGTCGGCAAGATCGGCCAGGTTGCGAACGCCGAAGGCGACGATCGCGCCTGCGATCGACTGATCGCGGAGCGGCAGCGTGAGCGCGTCGGCCGTCACCGGAGCCAGCGTCGCGGGATCAGCCTTTCCAATTCCCCTTCGCAGCATCGGCTCGGCGAAATCGGCGCCAATGATCCGGCCCTTGAAACCGGGTGTATGGGCGAGCATCGCACCGACATCGAGCGTTCCAGCGCAAAGGTCGAGGAACGTGCTGTCCGGCTGCCGTCGCCAGTCCAGTTCAGCGAGCGCGGCACGGCGCCAACCCCGGTCGATGTTGAGGCTGAGGACGTGATTCAGGAGGTCGTAGCGCGGCGCGATTTCGGAGAAGATCCGGCGAACATAGGCACGCTTATTCGCGCCTCCGGATGCTGCCGCACGCGCTTCGACGGCTTCCAGCCCAGTCGAAGTCATCGCGAAGAAAGGTCGCCGTCGGCCGGAATGCGGGCAAGCGCGCGCTGGCCCGGGGTTTAGCGCGTCCTTAGCTTCCGTGCTCCGTCGGGACAGCGCTCCGCGCCAACCGCCGGCCCCATACATGCCAGAGCCACGCACCCTCGACCTCCAGAATCTCCCGGATGCCGACGTCGTCCTCTGGGCGCAGCGGGGCCGCGAAGATGCGTTCCGCGAGCTCGTGCGCCGATATGAGCGGCCGATCTTTTCGCTCATCTTCCGCATGGTACGCGATCGCGAGACGTCAGAAGACCTCGCGCAGGACACCTTCATCAAGGTCCTGAATCACATCGACCGGTACCGCCCCGAGTTCAGGCTCTCGAGCTGGCTGTTCAAGATCGCGAACAACGTCGCCATCGATTACCTGCGGAAGCGGCAGATCGCCACGATCAGCATCGATGGGTCTCCGCACGCCGCCAGCGCTGCCGAGGTCGAGGCGACTTCGTTCGACGTCCGTGCGAAGCAGGAGTCTGCCCTGGAAGAAATGGAGGCCCGCGAGCTCGGGAGTGCGATCGAACGTGCGATCGCCGCGCTTCGTCCGGAGTATCGCTCTTGCATCATGCTCAGGCATGTCGAGGGCCGTTCGTACGAGGAGATCGCGGCGACCCTGGACCTGCCACTGGGAACTGTGAAGACGTACATCCACCGCGCCCGCCATCAGCTCCGTGAGGCGTTGGAAGGTGAACGTGAGTAGGGGTATGGGGCACGGGGTCTGGGGCATGGGGGTGTTTGTTCACCCCATGCCCCGTGCCCCCTGCCCCAGCCCCATGCCCCATGCCCCATGCCCCATGCCCCATGCCCCTGCCCCGTCCTGAAACCTTCCCCACCCCGGATCGTACGACCCCCCGGAGGCTATTGTGAACCACCGTCATCTGACCCCGCAAGAAATCGATCTCCTCGTTGACGGCGAGGAGGGTTTTGGCGTGGCACCCCTCGCCGCTCACATCGATGAGTGTGTGACCTGCCGCACAGAGCTCGAGTCGCAGCAACAACTCGTGAATTCGCTCGAGAAAATGCCCCATTTCACACCCTCGCCTCTGTTCGCATACAGGGTGATGAAGAAGGTCCAGGTATTCGAGCCCTGGCACGTGACCGCCACTAATACGGTGCGCCGGTTCGTGCCGCGTTCGCGTCCAGCCCGGATCCTTGCGGCCGGAATGGCGGGAGTGGTCGCGACGACTCTCACCGGTGCGTCCATATGGATGGCAAGCCGCCTCGACGCGGTCGCCTTCCTTGGTGGCGTGGCCCTCCAGCGGCTCCGTGACGTCGGCTCTGAGACCGCGACCGGA
This sequence comes from Gemmatimonadaceae bacterium, assembly GCA_035646395.1. Classification (GTDB taxonomy): domain Bacteria; phylum Gemmatimonadota; class Gemmatimonadetes; order Gemmatimonadales; family Gemmatimonadaceae; genus JABWBJ01. The sequence goes on from DASRPK010000073.1 coordinate 19,462, forward strand.
GTGGTCAGCTCAATGGCCGGGTCAGCCGGTGCTGGCAATGGACTGGTGCTCACTGCCGCAGCGTTCCTTGCCGCTGTCGCCGTCTCGGCTTTCGGGCTGAGGGCGATCGCTGCAGCTGCCCGCCGCCGGAGGATGTAACATGCACGCGACGGTACTGACGTACGCCGTCGCGTCGCTGATCGTCGTGGCCCAGAGCGCTCCGGTGCTGTCCCAGGAGCCAACCGCCACGACATCCGCCGCGACCCAGCAGGCCTCCACGCCGACGCGCAGCGTCGGTTCCGATACCATCCGCTTTGGCGGCCGGACGATTGCCGCCGGTGACACGGTCAACGGTCCGGTGCTCGCCGCGGCCGGCGACCTGCGGGTGCGCGGCGTCATCCGCGGCACCGCGGTCGCCGTCGCCGGCGACATCATCGTCGAGAACGGTGGCACCATCACCGGGGACGCCATCGCGATCCTCGGCAATGTCGTCACGGTTCAGGGAACCGTCGGGGGCGCCTCGCGCAATTACTCGCGCTCCTTCAGCTGGCTCGAAGGGGTCGAGCAACCGGCGACGCGACGTGCCACCGGGGACGCGATGAGTCTGTCGTTAGGCTGGCTGGTGGTGATGCTCCTGGTGGGCATCGGCGTCCTGATCTTCGCCAGCGCCTATCTGGATGGCGTGAGCGACGTGCTTGAACAGAACTTCAGCCGCTCGTTCCTGGTGGGCATCGCCGGGGAGCTTGGCATGATTCCGGCGCTCATCCTGGTCTGCGCCGCGCTGGCGGTCACCGTCGTCGGGATCCTCCTCATTCCATTCGCGATCGTGGCCTACGTCCTGGCAGTGATGGGATTTCTCACGCTCGGATTCCTCGCGGTGGCACGACTCGCCGGTGGAGGTTTTGGCGCGGCTCGTGGCGAAGAGAAAGGGAAAGCGCTGCGTGGCCTGGTAATCGGCATCGCGATCTTCATGGGACTCTGGGTACTCGCGGCAGCGTTCCAATGGTCGCCGGCCGTCAGCACCGTGTTGCGGATGATCGCGATGGCCGTGACATGGGTAGCGGCGACAGCCGGCTTCGGGGCGGCGATCCTGTCCCGCGGCGGCACGAATCGCGACGCGGCCAAGAAGGCACCCGTCGACGAATCGGCATCGTGGCAGACGCCGACGCCGATTACGGGTGTGGCAGCGGCTAGGAAGCCGGTACGGACCTGAGCGAGGAGGGGCATGGGCACGGGGGGCATGGGGCATGGGGCACGGGGGTGTTTGTTCACCCCATGCCCCATGCCCCATGCCCCATGCCCTATTCGCTGCTCGCTACCTCACGGCAACGCCAATGCCGTGAAGCCACCATCGATCGACAGCACGACGTACTGCTTCCCCCCGTGCATGTACGTCATGATCCCGTACTCGCCGCGGGCGGGCGTTGCGACCTGGCCAACTCGACGACCGGTCTTTTTATCGATCGCGAACAAGTGCGGCTTGTCGTCGCTCGTCATACCCGTCGCCATCAGCAGCGTCGAGGTGACCAGCATCGCTGCGTGACCTGAGCGTCCCGGGTCGGGCACGTTCAAGCCGGCCAGGAGCGGATGGTTCTTGATCGATGCCGATGCTTCGCCGTTTGGAATCGTCCAGAGGTGTTCACCGGTGTTGAGATCGATCGCGACGATCCTACCGTACGGCCCCTTCCAGATCGGAAGGCCATCGATTGACTGCGGTGCACCACCGCCCCGACCCGGCGTCCAATCGACGATAGTCTTACCGGTCGGCTCGTCGAACGTCGTGTCGCGCTCGGAACCCGGAATGAGAAGCCGGCTGCCGCAGCCGCTCGTGGACGTGATGTAGATGATTCCCGCTTCTGGATCCGCAGCCGGGGGCCCGGTGATGTTCACACCGCCGATGTCACCGGGGCAATACATGAACTTGTTCTTCCCCTCCGCGTTTCCACGATGCACGGGCGGGTTGAAGAATGGCGAGAACAGGTCGTTCTCCTTCGCGTGCGCCAGCGCGCGCTGCTTCAGCTCCGGCGTGTAGTCGATGAGATGATTCTCGTTTCTCCCCTGCAGGTCGAACGGCGCCGGTTTTGTCGGGAATGGCTGCGTGGGCGAAAGCTTCTCGCCAGGCACCTTCGATTGCGGAACCGGTTTCTCGACGATTGGCCAGATCGGTTCGCCCGTCTCGCGATTGAACGAATACAGGAACGCCTGCTTGGTCGCCTGGAACACCCCCGGCACGCGACGGCCGCCGACGTTGACATCCAGGAGCACCGGCGCGACTGGTGTGTCGTAGTTCCAGATGTCGTGCTTGACGAGTTGGTAGTGCCATTTGCGCTGGCCGGTTTGCACGTCGAGGGCGATGAGACTCGTGCTGAACAGATTGTCGCCCGGACGGAAGCCACCGTAGAAGTCCATCGTGGCGCCATTGGTCGGGATGTAGACCAGTCCGCGCTGATGGTCAGCCGCAAGTGGCGCCCACGACGACACGTCGCCTGTCCACTTCCAGGCATCATTCTTCCACGTGTCGTGGCCGAACTCACCGGGCCGCGGAATCACGCGGAACTTCCACTTGAAGGCGCCCGTCTTCGCGTCGTAGGCGAGGATATCGCCAGGCACATTTTCGATCCGCGTCTGGTTGTATCCCTGCTCGGCGGAGTTGCCGACAATAATCACACCGTTGACCACGATCGGCGGCGATGACGTGGTGATGTAGCCGATCTCCAGTGGGATGCCCTTCGCTGGATCGTACGGTTGCTTGAGCTTCAACCATGGTTCCCAGTCCTTGATCAGGTCTGTGACCATGTCGACTGAGCCGGTGGACGGGAAACCCGGAATCGGAATCCCCTTCCCCCATCCGTCGAGTGGCTTGCCCGTCTCGGCGTCGAGTGCGTGAAGGAAAAACGCCGGCGTAGTCACGTAGACGATTCCCTTCCCGTCGATCTCCGCGTACGCGACGCCTTTGCCGTGGCTGGCACGCATCGAGTACTTCCAGCGCGGCGTTTCCGGCTCCTGGAATGCCCAGAGTGACTTGCCGGTAGCGGGATCGAGCGCGACAACGGTGCGCTTGGGACCCGCTGTGGTGATCAGCTTGCCTTTTGCGTAGATGGGCAAGTTTCGCGCGAGTGTCTGTCCGCCGATTGGAATCGGCGATTGCTCGCCCTTCCACTCCCAGGCGACGCGAAGCTGGTTGAAGTTCGACGCGTTTATCTGGTTTAACGGCGAATAGCGCGTCGCGCTCGAATTGCCGTTGATGTCGCGCCATTCACCGGGTGGATTCGAACCACTCTGCGGCTGAAATGGGGCGAAGCCGGCCGCGCCGCCGGCCACACCAAGTGCGGTAATAAGAGCGACTGCATAGGCCCATCGTCGAGCAATCATGGCCAGACTCCTTTTGGCGAACAGAACCCACAATGCTACGCGCTGCCCCGTTTTCTCGTTCTTCCGAAGAACAGCTTGTGGCTGAGTCAGCGCCGCCGTCAATCGTTCAGTGGCCGTCGCGGACTCGAACCACGTCACCGCGAGACAGACCGAGCTTTACCGCAGCGCTCCCATCGCGGATCGCGATTTCGATAAGACCCGATGACCCAACCAGTGCAAGCGTCTCGCCGGCGGCGCCATCCGCGTACGTACGTCCGAGGGGCACCACACGGTCACCGACACGGACCTCGGTCGCGTGAGCCGCGACCAGGTTCGTCACGGCGTTCCCGAAGCGATCGATGACAATGACCTCGCCGCGCAGCCATCCGTCGGGCTCGCGCACGGTCTCCGGAGTCCGGCGGATGACAGGATCTCCGAACGCTGGACCTAACGAGTCGAGCTGTACGCCCCGGACGAGGGCGGCCGCGGCCGGGGCGAAGACGTCCCGCCCATGGAACGTCGGGGCCGCATCAGGGGGAACGGCGAGCGAGACCACGCGCGCGCCCGGGAGCAGCAGCGCCGGCGACAACACGCCGTTGTCAGGGCCGACGAGGAAGCGGTCATCGCTGGCCACCGCAATCGCCTCACGCTTCGATCCGACCCCGGGATCGACGACCACGAGGTGAACGGTTCCGGCTGGAAACCGGCGCCAATACCGCGCGACCGCGAGGCGTGCGGCGTCGACATCGTGCGGCGACACGTCGTGCGACAGATCCACGACCTGCACGCCCGGCGCGGAGCTGAGCAACACGCCCTTCATCTCCGCGACGTAGCCGTCGGCGGTGCCGAAGTCGGTTAAGAGCGTGATGATGCCCATGCATCAACGGGCCGCGATGCCCTTTCGTGCAATCCGGAAATGGATGTGAGAGGTGGGTGTGGGAGAACCCTGAATCCGATCAAAGCAGATCTGACCTGGTGTTGACGTCTCCCACATCTCACATCCCACCTCCGCCTACGAGTCGCGCAGTACGATACCTAACGATGACGCAATTGTAACAGCCAGTTTGTCGATTGCCTTCGCCGCCCCCGACTCCGGTTCCGCGAGCACAATCGGCTGCCCCGCTTCGCCGCCCTCGAGGACGCGCGGATAGAGCGGCACCTGGCCCAGGAGCGGCAGCTCCAGCTCGTCGGCCAGGCGTTGTCCACCGCCCGATCCGAAAATTGACGTCGGCTTCCCGCAGTGCGGACACTCGAACCAGCTCATGTTCTCGACGATGCCTAACACCGGCACACCGACGCGCATGAACATCTTGGCGCCGCGGAGGGCGTCGCCGGTCGACACGTCCTGCGGTGTCGTGACGATGATTGCGCCGCGTACCTGGGTCGCCTGCACGAGGGAGAGCTGGGCGTCGCCGGTGCCGGGTGGCATGTCGACGATCAGCGCGTCGAGCTGGCCCCAGTTCACGTCGCGCAGGAACTGCGTGACGATCTTCATGACGATGGGCCCGCGCCAGATGGCGGGCTGGTCCCGCTCGATGAGGAAGCCGAGGCTGATGATCTTCACGCCGTGTGCCTCGAGGGGAATGATCTTCTCGTTCACGACCGGCGGCGGCGCGTTGACGCCCATCATGCGCGGAACGTTCGGTCCGTAGACGTCGGCGTCCATCAATCCGATCCGCGCGCCGCGGGCCGCCAGCGCGGTGGCGAGGTTCACCGCCATGGTCGACTTCCCCACCCCGCCCTTGCCGCTCGACACGGCGATGATGCTGCCTAACGCCGGGTAGGTCACCGGTGGCGGCACGGAGGGACGCGGCGCCGCCGCCGGGCGATCGTCCATCACCGGGAGCGTCCGCGCCGCCGCCGCGCGAGGCGGGGGACCCGACTGTCGTGGATCCTTCACGTCGATCGACACCGCGGTCACGCCGGTCACGCGTTCCACCGCCTGCCGGACGTCGCGCACCAGCGTGGCATCGTCACCGGCGCCCAGAATCATCGTCAGGCGCACCTTGCCGTCGAGCGTGGTGCCGACGTCCTTCACCATTTCCGAATCGAGCACACCGGTGCCCGTCCGGGGATTGATGACGGTGCCGAGTGCGGCGGCGATGCGTTCCTGGAGGTTTTGCGCCATT
>DASRPK010000074.1:0-3116 GCA_035646395.1 Gemmatimonadaceae bacterium
GGCACGACGCACATCGATGCGCGGCACTTGTGAGGGATCAATCGTCGTGCCGAGCGGACCGAGGGGCCGAGGCGCTGGTCAACGCAAACCCGCGGCTTGAGGAAGAAGGACATCATGACGGCGATTGAGGCTTTCGTCACCAGGCACCCGGTGCGAATCTACTTCGCCCTCGCGTTCGCCGTCTCTTGGGCCGGCGTTCTGTTCGTTGTCGGCCTTGGCGGGATCCCGACCACCGTTGAGCACCTCATGACGATCGGGCCAGCCATGTACGTGGCGATGCTCGCTGGCCCCAGCGTGGTGGGCCTCCTGATGATCAGCCTGGTCTCCGGCCGGGCAGGGCTGCGCGAGGTGCTCGCGCGGTTACTCAAGTGGCGCGTGGGCTGGCGCTGGTACGCCGTGGCGCTCCTGACCGCCCCGTTCTTGGTGATGACGGTATCCCTTGCGCTCTCGGTACTCTCCGCCGAGTTCCTCCCCGCCATATTCATGACGAACGACAAGGCGCCGCTGCTGCTGTCCGGTCTCGCGGCGGGCCTCATCGTCGGCATCTTCGAGGAGCTCGGTTGGACGGGGTTCGCCATTCCCCGAATGAGGCGGCGATACGGAGTGCTCAGTACCGGGCTTCTCGTGGGGGTCCTGTGGGGAGCGTGGCACTTCATCATGTTCTGGGAACCCGGCAGTTTTTCCGCAGCCTTCCCGCTTGCCCTGTTGCTCGTAAAACTCTTCTCCTGGCTGCCGGCCTATCGGGTGCTGATGGTGTGGGTCTACGACCGGACCGGGAGCCTGCTGCTTGCGATGCTGATGCACGCGAGTCTCACCGCCACGCAGTTGATCCTCATGCCTTCGCCGGCATCAGGGATGTCCCTGTTGACCTCAATCCTGGCATGGGCTGCCACGTTGTGGATCGTGGTTGCAGTGATCGCCGTGGCCAGCGGTGGGCGGCTCTCCCCACAACTGCTTTCGAGGCGCGCAGCGTGAAAGAGGCAGGGACCGGTGCGGTGGAGGATACGACGATGGAGACTGTGAACCGGGCGTTCTTCGATGCCTATCTCGACGCCTGGAACGCGCACGATGCGGCTGGTGTCGCTCGTCACATGGCTGACGATGCCATCTATGAAGACGTCGCTCTGGGGCGCGTGCTGCACGGGCCGGCGGAGATTGCCTCGTTCGTCGAGGAGGCCACGAGATCCTCGAGCGACTTCAGGTTTGAAGTCGTGTCGCTATTCATGGCGGGCACCGATTACGCGAATGAATGGGTCATGGTCGGGACGAATGATCGCGAGGTACGTGGCGTTCCGCCGACCCGCCGCTCGTTCCGCGTTCGGGGGGCGTCGATTGGGAAACTCGATGCGAGCGGGCGGATCGCGGAGAACCGGGACTACTACAACCTCGCAGAACTGTTGACGCAGCTTGGCATCCTGCCGACTGCGCCGTCGCAGCCTGGGTAAGCACGTCGGCTGCTGAAGGAATCCCCGAGGGAAAGGAAGACACCGTGAGAACTATCCCGGCGTTCATCAAGAAACATCCCGTGCTGACGTATTACGCACTCGTGTTCGCGATGTCGTGGGGCGGCATCCTTCTGATCGTTGGCGGGCCGGCGGGAATCCCGGGCAGTAGCGAGGAAGTTGAGAGGCTAATGCCGCTCGTGCTTCTGGCTCTGTTCGCCGGTCCCAGTGTCGCAGGCATCCTCACGACAGGTCTCGTGTCAGGACGGGCGGGCCTTCGGGAGCTTCTGTCGCGATTGCTCCGGTGGCGGGTCAGGGCTCGCTGGTACGCAGCGGCGCTCCTGCCCGCCCCGCTCATTGTGACGACCGTGCTCCTCGCGCTCTCGTTTTTTTCGACGGAATTCATACCCGGTATCGTCACTAACGACAACAAGATTGCCCTGCTGCTGTTCGGTATTGGGTGGGGGCTTCTGGGGGGCGGCCTCTTGGAGGAGCTCGGTTGGACGGGGTTCGCCGTGCCGAGGCTGAGGCTGCGGTACACCGCCTTTACGACCGCGCTCATTGTGGGCCTTCTGCACGGCACATGGCACTTCCTTATTGCGTTCTGGGCGGGCGGCAGTTTTTCGGGAGGACGGTGGACTCCCTACTTGCTCGGGATCCTCTTCTTTTATCTAGGAGTATTGCCGGCCTACCGGGTGCTCATGGTATGGGTCTACGACCGCACTGCGAGCCTGCTCGTGGCGATGCTCATGCACGCGAGTCTCTCAGCCAGCACGCTGATCCTCCAGCCGCCGCTGATAGGCGCGCCTTTCTTGACGTGGAACCTCGCACTGACTGCCATCCTGTGGGTCGTCGTTGCCGCCGTCGCATTGACCAACGGCGGACAGGTCTCGCGACAACCGCTCCGGAGTCGAGCGGCGTGAAAGAGGCAGGCCGGCGGCGCCGCACGTTGAGAATCGCGGCGATCCAGATGATCGCCGCGCCAAGAGAGCCTGAGTCGCGTCGGGCCCGCGCCGAGACACTGGTCGAACGCGCGGCGAGTGAAGGCGCGGCGTTGGTGGCACTCCGCGAGATGTTTGCTCCCGGCTATCTTGCGTCGCGCGAGGTTTGGGATCTCGCCGAACCACTGGACCGCGGCCCCACGGTCGCCTGGCTTCAGCGCACGGCACGGCGATTCGGCATTCACGTGGCGGGCGGGCTTGTCGAAACGAACGGACGAGACTTCTTCGACACGTTTGTTGTCTGCATGCCTCGCGAACGCTTTCAAAGTGACACGTTCGACCAGAGCGCGACAAAGAGGAAGATCTCCTCCAGGACGATGCGTGTTCTCATCGGTTACGCAAGCCGGTTCGGTTCGACACGGGACATCGCGATGCGGATTGCGGACACGATCCGCACCCATGGCAACGAGGTCGATGTTCGCTCGGTCGAAGAGATCTCAGACTGTGATCCCTATGATGCGGTTGTATTCGGAAGTGGGGTGTACGACGGATCATGGACGGCGGAAGCGACGGCCTTTATGCGCCGGCACGCCGCCGCCCTCGCGCAAAAGCCCGTATGGTTGTTCACCGTTGGATCTTTCGGAGATCGACATCCAATTGTCGGCGGCCTGATCAAGAAAGAGCCCAAGGAGATCGGCGAGTTCGAACAGACGCTTCATCCCCGCGGCTATCG
>DASRPK010000075.1:0-43614 GCA_035646395.1 Gemmatimonadaceae bacterium
ATGCGTGAGGTGCCGCTGCGTATGGAAAGTTTTCCATCCCACTTTCCCACAAAGCGCCTAACCCCTGCGAGCCCCTGTCCGCGGCCAGGATCGCGATAACGGCTCACGCCGCGCACCAGCGCATCCTCCAGGGCCGCGGCATCGTCCCACCGCTCGCGAGGCTTCCAGCCTGGTGTGCTCTCCAAAGAGCGCCGAAACCCGAGGCCCGCGTCGCAGACCGCTATAACGACGGCGCGCCTGCCTAACCGCTTGCGGTACTGGTACGTCTGCACGGCCACCCAGCCTCCCTGGCCGGCGTGCTCGACGATGTTCTGGCAGACTTCGGACAGCGTCATCGCGAATCGCATCGTGGCCTGGGGATCGAGGTGGAGCTCGTGGACGAGGATCGCCTGGGCACGGCTCTGGATACGCTCGACGACCGTGTGGACATCGTCACTGCGTGCCACTTCTGTGATCTCGAGAAGGACATTCGACTCGGTAGGCGCCTCACGAGTGCGCGGCACCTTGCCGTGCATCTCATAGATCTCGCTGGCGTGCCGGTAGAACCCGGCTCGTGCCCAGTAGCTGGCGGTATCTTCGGCTTCCGGCCCGGCAAACGCAGCCTGCTCGGCGCGCGACTGCCCCAATGTGAGGAGCGCCGTCAGCCCGTAGGGCGAGGACCAACGCGTGTGACGCGCGTCGACGAGGATTTTCTGGTCGGCGGAGACGGCGGCCACCTGCTCAAAGACCTGTTCGAAGGTCTCGTCGTCCAGCGAAGGTGGCACTGTGATGACCGTCGTCACGTCCGGAGCAGTTCTCCTCGAAGAAAAGCCGCGAGCCCACCAGCCCCGCGGAAGACGACGTTTCGGGATGCCGCGTGAATCGCGGCCTTCAACGCCACCGCAAAAGTATCACCGGTCAGCAGCCTCGAGAAATAGGTCGCGCCAAAAACATCGCCGCAGCCGGTCGGATCGCCTGGAGAATCCACCGGCTCCGCCGGAACGAGCGCGGTCTTCACGGCGACGGAACGGGGCTCGTCCGACCTTCGCAGGTCATCGAGACGATCGAACCCCGGCGCGACGAAGTACACCACGCCACGTTTGCCAAGGGTCACCATCAGACATTGAACGCCGGATTGCATCGCGGTCGCCGCGAGCGCCATTGGATCGGCGGCCATGAGCGCCATTTCCTGTTCATTGACTTGCAGGAGATCCGCGCACGCGAACCAAGCCGCCGGATTCTGGATCGCACGCGGAAATCGTGTGCCATCCGGTTGAATCCCGAGGAGCAGCGAGTGCAGGTCAAGGTAGATGGGACCGTGAAAGTGGCCGCGGATGAGTTGCAGCGTCTCGAGATCGAGTTCGAATCCGCTGATCAGGTTGATGTAGAGCGCGTCGAGATCGCGCAGCAGCGGACGAAGCCCGGCCCACGTCCATGGTGGAACGCCGCCCTTCAGGATTTCCGATCGCAATTCGTCCGTCGCGTAATCGAGACGCACGCGGTTGTTCGCGTCAGGCACCTCGATCGGCATCGCATCGGGTGCGATGCGTCGCAGGCTGCTGACAAACCGTCGAGCGTGCGGCCAGAGATCGGAGCCGACCTTCGCCAGCGGCACGACCTGCCACGATTCAGGAAGAGCCGCGTCGAACGCGCTCAACGCATACGTGATCCCTCCCCATTCTTCCACGGGGTCGTGTCGAGGGTCACGTCCGTAGATGACGTCCCAGACGAAGGAGCCGATGACACCGACGCGCATCAGAAACGGGTAGACGGGTAAACGGGTAAACGGGTAGGCGGTCTTCGGAGAGTACCCGTTTACCCGCTTAGACGTTTACCGACGCTCAATCCTGCTGCTTGTATGCGGCGACGGCGCCGACGACGCCGGCAGCAGCGAGGACTCCAGGCACGATCCGGCACGCATCCACCGCCGGCTTGAACGCCCGCTTGCGCACCTCGCGCCGCAGGGGAGCGAAGAGCGTATCGCCCGCCTGCGTAACACCACCGCAGATGACGACCACGTCGGGATTGAAGATGTTGAGCAGGTTGGCGACGCCGGCGCCGAGAAAACGCGACGTCTCGCGCACGACGTCGAGCGCCACGTCATCGCCCCGTTTCGCCGCTTCGTACACGGTCGCGGCCGTGATCCTGCTCGCGTCACCCCCAGCCATCTTCAGCATCAGGCAGTCGTCGCTGCTTATTGCCTCACGCGCGCGATCCGCAATCGATGGGCCGGATGCATAGGCTTCGAGGCAGCCGTAGTTGCCGCACTTGCAGCGGCGGCCGGTGATGTCGATCGTCGCGTGGCCGATTTCACCGGCCACGTCGGACGCGCCGTGATACAGTCGGCCGCCGATGATGACCCCGCCCCCGATCCCGGTCCCGATCGTCATCCCGATGACGTTTTCGGCGCCCCGCGCCGCTCCCAGCCACCACTCGCCTAACGTCGCACAGTTGGCGTCGTTGTCGATGCGCACGGGAAGCCGGCTGCGCTCCGAGATCACGTCGCGCAACGGGAAGTTCGTCCATCCCAGGTTGGGCGTCGTGACCACGATGCCGCGCTCCCGGTCGAGCGGTCCCGGCGCGCCGACACCAACCCCGATCATGTCCTCTCGTTTGGCACCGGTCTGCGCGATCGTCTCGGCGATCACCGTATCGATCATCCGCACGATGCGATCGACGACGGCATCTGCGCCCTGGTCGGGGCGCGTGGGTTCTGATCGAAGCGCCAGGACATCGCTGCCGTCTTCAGCCAGCGCGCCGGCCACGATGTTCGTGCCGCCGAGATCCACGCCAACGAGGTATTTGCTGCGATGAGACATGAGTCCGGAATCCGGAACGGGAATGAACTACTGTGTCCTCTGCCCTCTGGCCTAGTTCGTCAGACTCCTGACCATGACAAAGGTCCACAGCGTAAGGATCAATAAAGCAAATCCTTGCTTGATGCGCACCTGCGGAACATGCCGATTCAACCGGGCACCGACTATCGCCCCGACCGCCGCAATTCCGGTAAAACTTCCGACGAGCGGCCAGTCGATCGGCACTTCTCCGATGTACCCGGCGAAGCCGCTGAGCGCGTTCAGCGTAATGACGAGCAGGGACGTTCCCACAGCCTCCTTCACCCCGAGTGCTGCGAGGTAGACGAGGGCGGGAACGATCAGGAACCCGCCACCAGCACCGATAATTGCGGTCAGCGCACCGACGGCAATCGCCTGGAGCGCGAGGACCGGCGTGAAGTGGGGCGCGATGCGAGGATCGAGGGCTGCCGGTGAGCGTGACCGGAGCGAATCGACCAGCATGACGACGGCCGCCGTCAACGCAAACACGGCGAACAGTGACAGCTGTACCACCTCAGGCACGCGGTCTGCAACGCGTGCGGTGAGGAACGCCGCGAGCGCCGCAAAGCCCCCGAAGGGAACGCCGATCTTCAGGTTCGCCGATCCCTGGCGCCAGTGGCCAAGGAATCCCACGGAGGCGCTCATGCCAACCACGGCCAGGCTCATCGCGACGGCGGACCGCTGCTCGACATGGAAGAAGTACAGGAATATGGGAAAGGCCAGGATCGACCCGCCGCCTCCGAGGAGGCCCATCACGACGCCGACCACCAGGCCCAGCGCGAGGCCGGCCAACTCGTTAGGCATGGTCATGCGGCGAGCGCGCTGAGCGCCCGTGACAACACCTCCGCCGTCGCCAGGTCGCGCATGCAGCGATGGTGGCCTAACGGACATTCGGGTGGCCCGTGCGGATGGCAGGGGCGGCAATCCAGGAACTCCTGCCCGACGGTGGCCGAGTGGTCGGCCAGCGGGCCGAAGCCGAAGCCGGGGATCGTCGGGCCGTAGATCGTGACCGTGCGCGTTCCCATGGCCGATGCCAGGTGCTGGGGAAGGGAATCATTCGTCACCAGCAGCGCTGATCGCCCGATCAGTTCCGCCGACGCCAGCAGCGGCAGCTGTCCGGTCGTGTCGATCGCGTCAGCCACCGCCGAACGGATGGCCGCCGCGAGGTCGCGATCTCCCGGGCCCCCGATGACGACGATGCGCCCGTGGCTCGCCAGCGCGCTCGCCAGCGCGGGATAGCCCGGCCACCGTTTGGTTGCCCACACACTGCCCGGGGCGAGCGCGACCAACGGCACACCCGTCGCCCCATTCGCGGCCAGCAGGCGCGTCACGGCTTCCTTGTCCGATTCCGATGGAAAGAGCGCAGGCGTTAGGCGCTCAGGAGGGATCGCCGCGTTGTCGCCTATCGCCAATCGCAATAATCGCTCGGCATGATGCTGGTCGTGTCGATACCTGTTGCGGCTAGAATACAGCCAGCGGCCGGCGGACGTGCTGAACCCCACGCGATGACCGTAACCGGCAAAGAACGCCAGGGCAGCGGAGCGCCACGACCCCTGCGCGAGATACGCCGTAGCGCCGGCGGTTTCCGCCCGAACGAGGGATGCCACTCGTGCAAGGCCAGCAAGCCCCCGTGCATCCCCGCGCTTGTCGTATGATATCACACGCCGAATGTCGCGATTCCCCGCAAGAAGCGGTGCCGCTCCCGGCGTCGTCACGACATCGACCGTTCCCGATCGCGCGAGATGGGCGATGAGAGGCGTTGTGAGCACAACGTCTCCCAGAAACGACGTCTGAACAACGAGCGAGTGCGTCAGAGTAAGCCCCACAATCGGGCGTCGAGCATACGCGCAATTGTCAGCATTTACATGGAGCGATTAGGGGCTAGACCCACCAACTAACGTGGAATGTGGAAGGAGCGAGCGACGGGGGATCTGCCGAGCGAGTCCTGCGCAACCCGTCACGCGAAGCAGGAGCCGAGCGCAGAACGAGCACCGGCAGATCCCCCGTCGCTCGCGCCGTCAAGCGACCGACCAACCGCGTGAAACTCACTCAACCTGCAGAACCGCCAGGAATGCCTCCTGCGGAATTTCCACAGAACCGACCTGCTTCATCCGCTTTTTCCCCTCTTTCTGCTTTTCCAGCAGCTTCCGCTTCCGCGAGATGTCGCCGCCATAACACTTCGCCAGCACGTCCTTCCGCAACGGCTTCACCGTCGTCCGCGCGATCACCTTGTTGCCGATCGCCGCCTGGATGATCACCTCGAACAGCTGCCGCGGAATCAGCTCCTTCAGCTTGTCCGCGATCTTCCGGCCCCACTCGTAGGCCTTGTCCCGGTGGATGATCACCGAGAACGCATCGAGCACTTCTCCATTGATCAGCATGTCCAGCCGCACCAGCTCGCTCCTCCGGTAATCGGCGAGCTCGTAGTCCAGCCCCGCGTACCCGCGGCTGATCGTCTTCAGCCGGTCGTAGAAATCGAGGATGATCTCCGCCAGCGGAAATTCCCACTCGAACTCCACCCGCGTCGTGTCGAGGTACTTCATTCCCTTGTACACCCCGCGCCGTTCGGTGCCTAACGTCATGATCGGGCCGATGTAGTCGGCCGGGGAGACGATGCGGGCCTTCACGAACGGCTCGTCCACGTGGTCCAGGTTCACCGCCGCCGGCATCTTCGCCGGGTTTTCGATCAGCTCCATCGTGCCGTCGGTGTGGTACACGTGGTACTCCACGTTAGGCACCGTGGTCACCAGGTCCAGGTCCCATTCGCGCTCCAGGCGCTCCTGCACGATCTCCATGTGCAGCAGCCCCAGGAAGCCGCACCGGAAGCCGAAGCCCAGCGCCGTGGACGTTTCCGGTTCGTACTTGAGCGACGCGTCGCTCAGCTGGAGTTTGGCCAGCGCGTCGCGCAGGTTCTCGTATTGCGTCGTGTCCGTGGGATAGATGCCCGCGAACACCATCGAGTGCACGTCCTTGTAGCCGGGGAGCGCCTCGGTCGCCCGGTTGTCGGCGTCGAAGATCGTGTCCCCGGCCCGCGTTTCGGCGACCGAACGCACGTTGGCCAGCACGTAGCCCACTTCACCCGCCGTGAGCTTCTGCCCCTTCACCTGGCGCAGCTGCAGGTAGCCGACTTCCGCGACTTCGTATTGCGCATCGTTCGCGCCGAACGTGATGTGCATGCCCGGAACGAGCTCGCCGTCGACGACGCGCACGCTCGGGATCGCACCACGATACCGGTCGTAATACGAATCGAAGATGAGCGCGCGGAGCGGAGCCTCGGGATTGCCGCGTGGCGGCGGCACCCGCCGGACGATTGCTTCCAGCAACTCGTCGATCCCTTTGCCTTCCTTCGCGCTCACCAGGAGGATGTCGTCGGGGTCGACGCCGATCAGGTCGTGCACCTCCTGCTTGCGGCGCTCGGGTTCCGCGCCCGGGAGGTCGATCTTGTTCAGCACCGGGACGATCTCGAGGCCCGCGTCGAGCGCGAGGAACAGGTTCGACAGCGTCTGGGCCTGGATCCCCTGCGATGCGTCGACGACCAGGATGGCGCCCTCGCAGGCCGCCAGCGATCGCGAGACTTCGTAGGTGAAGTCGACGTGTCCGGGCGTGTCGATGAGGTTCAGCTCGTACGACTCGCCATCACGCGCCGCGTATTGCATCCGCACCGCGTTGAGCTTGATCGTGATCCCCCGCTCCCGCTCCAGGTCGAGCGTGTCGAGGACCTGCTCCTTCATCTCACGTTTTTCGAGCGTGCCGGTGACTTCGATCAACCGATCGGCCAGCGTCGACTTCCCGTGATCAATATGCGCGACAATGCAGAAGTTGCGGATCTGCTGGAGCTTCAATCTCGTGACTCGTGACTAGTGACTTTGATTTGAATGACCGCCGAGGCTGCGTGAAGTATAGTCGGCCCGACGTTCCCTCCGATGAAACAAAAGCGCCCCGGGAGATCCCGGAGCGCTTCGCCTTCTGGCTTCTGGCCTCTGACCTCTGGCCTAGTTTTGAGGCGGCTTCTTCTTCTCGGTTGCCGGCGCGCTCTTGATCGAGGGCGGATTTGCCGCGCTGCCCGTTCCTGCCGAGCTTTTCGGCGTGTTGCTGACACGATCCACGCCGCTCGAACGCGGTTCCGAAGTGCGGCCAGTATTCGATCCAAAACCGGCTTTCGAACCCGTTTCGCGACGTGGTTCACCCGTCGCCTTGGACTTGGTCGGCTCGCGTGAAGGCGGTTGGATCCGCTCCGGCGCGTCGGCCACCGCGGTCCCCGTCTTCTGCTTATCCGAAGCGGCGCCGTCGAATGCGGTGCGACTCGGCGACGTTCCGCCGGATGCACGACGTGCATCCTCTTCCTTCATCTTGCGCGTCGCGCGCGGCGGAATCGACGTGATGCCGCTCAGGTCCTCGGCACCGCCGATCTGGTCGAACCTGCCCGCCAGGCGTTCCACAGGCGGCGGTTCAGGTCCGGCTGGAATGATGGGCACCGGTGTGGGCGCGAATAACCCGCCTCGCACCACGCCTTCGTTAGGCACCGGCACCGTGCTGTCGCCGGGCTGCCCCCCTGTCGGTGTCGTCGGGGGCTGGTACGCGATGTGACTTCCCGAGCAGGATGAATAGCCGTAGAGCGCCACGGAGGAGTAGCAGCGGAGCTGGTAGTACATGTCGCCGCACATGCTGTTGAACGCCCATGGGTAGGCCAGGCGGTCCCAGGTCGAGAACTGCGCCAGATACGTGCGCCATCCCACGTAGTTCGAGAAGCCGCCGGCGGCGCACATGGCAAAGGTGTTGAACCCGCCCTGATATCCGATCGCGTGGTAATAATCGACGTCGTAGTCATACGGCGTACTCGGGTCCCACAACACCGCCGCCGCGAACCGGTCGATGAACACGTCGGGGCGACGGGCGATTGACCGGTTGGCCATGGTGAACCGACTCCAACCGCCCATGTTGTTGTAGTCGCGGTTCTCGAACTGCGAGAAGTCGAGCGGCGCATAACTGGCCACCGCGAACACATACCCGCTCATCCGATCGGTCGACACGAAGGACATGGTGCCTCCCAGCCGCGGGTTGCGCACGTAATGCAGAACCCCGGCGCGCGCTGCCGCGCGCTGGTTCCGCGAATACGGGAACAGAATAGTCATGCGGCCATCGTCGTCGACGCGGACCACGGTGACGTATGCGTTGTCGCTCACCTGGAAGCGAAGAGCCACCGGCGCGCCGTACGACACGGCCCGCGAACCCTCGATGTAGAGCTTCACGCGCGGCGCCTGGTCCTGCCACGCGGCAGTCGGTCGATCGTTCCATCGGACGGTCTGCGCCGGTAATGCCGACGCAACGAGGGCGAGCGCGCCCGTGAGGAACAAGGTCTTACCCATAATGCCTCCGACCGGAAAACCGCGGATCATGTGAGCCGCGACAAGAGAATGACGACCGGCTACCGAGGAAACTAACGACGTCATCTATGAGTGCCAGAACCACGGTATCTTCGTGTCCGGAAGGCATTTGACCCCACTCCGCACGCCCCCTACCTTCCGCCTCCCATGCCCCCCACAACAGGAGCCCCTCCGACTCGCGCCGATCTGATTGATCCAGCCTCGCTGGCATCGCTTGGAAGGATCGAGATTATCGCGCGATGGGTTGTGGACGGTTTCCTTAGCGGCCTACACCGTTCGCCCAGGAAAGGTTTCTCGGTCGAATTCGCGGAGTTCCGCCCATATCAGACAGGGGACGACCTTCGCTTCATCGACTGGCGAGTAGTGGCACGGTCCGACAAATGGATGGTCAAGCAGTTCGAGGAAGAAACCAACACGCGCGCGGCGCTCGTGCTGGACGTCAGCAAGTCGATGGATTGGAGCGGATCGCCCGAACGACTGACCAAGCTTCGTTATGCGGAGCAGGTGGTCGCCGCCATCGCGTTACTCCTGATCCGGCAACGCGATGCGGTTGGGCTGGTCCGGTATGACGATCGCTTGCGCACGGTCCTTCCCGCGCGAGCGCGGACCATGCAGTGGCGCCGCATCGTGCGGTCCCTCGAAGAACCGGGTGCGGGCTCCGATTCCCGGATGGCGGAAGGAGTGCAGCAGGCCGCGAAGCTGATTCGGCGCCCCGGCATCGTGATCCTGCTCTCGGACCTGCTGGTCGACCAGGACCAGATGGAGCAATCGCTGCGCGTCGCACGCGCCGCCGGCCACCAGGTGACGGTCCTCCACATCATGGATCCGTCGGAATTGGAGCTCGACTCGCGCGGCGAGGCGATCTTCTACGATCCGGAAAGCACGCTCGAAGTGACGGCCACGGTTTCGGATGTGCGTCGGGCGTACTCGGCGACGGTCATGCATGCAATCGAGGAATGGCGGCAGCGGCTCGCCGCGCTCGGCGCCGGCTATGAGGTGATCCGGACGGATTCACCGTTCGGCGTTCCGCTGCGCAGGGCGTTCGCCACGCGACAACGCTTGCCGTGAACTTTCTCGCTCCAATCTGGCTGGGCCTGATCGCGGCAGTGGCGGTGCCGCTGTTCCTGCACCTGCTGCGCCGTCGCATCGATATCCGCCGCGAGTTTCCCGCCGCGCGCTACCTGCTGCGCGCCGAAAAGGAAAACGTCCGGCGCCTCAAGCTGCGCAACATGCTGCTCATGTTGCTGCGCACCCTGGCGTTGCTTTTCCTGGCGCTGGCCGCGGCCCGGCCGATCGCCGCCCTCCTCGGCTCCGGTCACGTTCCGACCGCGCTGGTGGTGGTCGTCGACAACACGATGAGCACAGGAGCCATCGTCGATGGCAGCCCGCTGCTCTCGCGTTTGAAAACGGTGGCGCAATCGGTCGTGTCTGGCGCCGAAAGCAACGACCAGACCTGGCTGGTGACTGCCGATCGGGCGGTCACGGGCGGCGCGCGCAACGCCGTGCTGGATGCGATCGACCGCGTCGAACCCCTCGGCGGCCGCGGCGACCTGACGGGCGCGATCACGCATGCGGCCGGCGTCGCGCTCGCCGCCGGCCTGTCGACGAGCACGGTGGTGGTGCTCACCGACGGCCAGGCTTCGCAGTGGCCTGGCGATATCTCGTTAGGTGGCGTGCGGGTAGTGGCGTACGCCCCGACGGGTGTCGCGCCCTACAATCGAGCGGTGACCATGGCCGAACCCCGGCCGGCCCGCTGGAGCCCGAAGGGGACGTTGCTGGTCGGCGCGTCGGGCGCCGATTCGGTGACCTACCGCGTCACGTTAGGCGGACGCACGACGGCGCGCGGCCTCCTGCGCGGCAGCGACGAACAGGTCGTCCGGCTCGAACCGTCGGAACGCGGATGGGTGGCCGGGGCAGTGGACCTCGCGCCTGACGAGCTGCGGGGCGACGACGAGCGGTACTTCGCGGTCTGGGTTGGCGATGCGCCGGCCGTGAACGTCCTCCCCGGCGCCGGGCTGTTCGTACGCGAGGCTGTCGACGCCCTGGTGCAGAGTACGCTCGTGACGCGCGGCCCGGGAATCGAGATCGCTGCGGTCGACGAAGTGACCCGGCTGCCGGCGCTGCTCATTGCGCCCGCGGATCCAGTGCGCATGGGGGCGGCGAACCGGAACCTGGAGCGGCTGGGAATTCCCTGGCGACTGGGTGAAGTGCGTCGCGATGAAACGATTGCGCGCGGCGAAGACGTGGAGGGAACGCCTGTCCGGGTGCGTTACCCGCTTCGCATGAGCACGGGCGGGGCCGCGCCATCCGACACGTTGGCGACGGCGTCGGGCGAACCCTGGATCGTGGCCGGATCGGGTTACGTACTGGTCGGCTCGGCGATGTCCGCTGAGGCCTCGTCGCTACCCGTTCGCGCGCCGTTTCTTCCCTGGTTGTCGTCGATGTTATCGGAGCACCTGACGAGCGAGGGGTCGAGTCTTCTGCGTGCTGAACCCGGCGCGCCCATTCGACTTCCGGCGGGGATCACGGGATTCGAAGGGGACTCGCAGGTGCTCGCCGTCGGCTCGCAGCCGACGGCTCCGACGCGCGCCGGGGTGTACTTCCTGCGTCGCGGTGATGACCGGGTTGGCGCGCTCGTGGTGAACCCCGAGCGTGAGGAATCCCGGCTCGACCGGCTGAGTGCCACGGAGCTCAAGGGACGCCTGCGCGCCGATGACGTCATCATCGCCACCGATCCGGCGGACATTCCTCGGCACGCGTTCGACGCCTCGGCGCAGCGGCCGCTGCAGGCGCTGCTGCTCCTGCTGGCGCTGGCCTGCCTTGTCGGCGAGATGATGATCGTTAGGCAGGCGGAGCCGCAGGGATTGCGCCGGGCGGCCTGATGGCGCTGGAAGGAATTCTCGGAGCGTTCGAGTCGCTCCCCGCCTTTCGGCGCCTGGTCGCCGAGCTTCCGGGCCGTGGCGAGCGTCGGGTGGTCGCCGGGCTCGCCGGCTCGACCGACGCCGTGCTGGTGGCGTCGCTGGCGCGGCGTTTGCCGCGCCGGCTCATCGTGGTCGTGAGCGACGCGGTCAGCGATGCCGAACGCTGGTTGGCTGACCTGGCCGTGCTCATGGGCGACGCTGGAGTGGCGCTGTACCCTCCACGGGAAGGTTTCGGTGAGGTCGAGCCGCACACCGAAATCGCTGGTGAGCGCGTGGAGACGCTCGAACGGCTCATGCGCAGCGATGTGCACATCCTCCTGACGACGTCGCGCGCGGTGATGGAACGCTCGCATGTCCCGAAGGCGCTGGTCGCGTCGCGACTGGAACTGCGCAAGGGAGACGTCAGGCGCCCCGAGGACCTCGCGACACACCTCGAGCGCATCGGGTTCACGCGCGTCCCGATGGTGGACGACGTGTCGCAGTTCTCCGTGCGGGGCGGCATCGTGGACGTGTACGGATTCGGGATGACCGATCCCGTCCGCATGGAATTCTGGGGCGACGAGATCACCGACCTGCGTCACTTCGACCTGCTCAGCCAGCGGTCGGTGCGCGAAGCCGAGCTGGCGCTGATCCTGCCGGCGGAAGCGGCCGCGTCATCGGACGAAGAAGGCGTCGAACGGCGATCGCTGGCTGAATTGTGGCCGCCCGATACGCTGCTCGTGCTGCCTGACGAGAGTCACTTCGAACCGGAGGTGAATCGTACCTGGGACGAGGCCGCGCATCACGTGGAACTGGCGCGCCGTCGCGGTGAGGATGCGCCACCCCGCGACCTGCTCTTCGATCCGCCCCCGGCGGTCGTCGCCTCCCTGGGCACGTTCGCCCGTATCGCCATCGGCGATGCGCATAACGAGCGGGACGTGCTGGTCTTTCCGACACGTGAACCCGAGTCCATCAGCCGCGACGTCAAGCTGTTACGCCGCGTCGTGCGGGACGGAACGCCCACCATCATCCTCTGCGACAACACCGGCCAGGCGGAACGTCTCGAAGAGTTGCTCAACGAGAGTGAATGGTCACCGAGTCCGGCGGCGATCACGATCGGGGTGCTGCATGGCGGGTTTATTCTGCCACCGGGCCTGGGGCATGGGGCGCGGGGTGCCGGGACCGAATTCGAGGCACCCGGTGCCCCATACCCCATGCCCCATGGCCAGGGTCTTCGGGTCCTCACCGACCACGAAATCTTCCGCCGCGACCGCCGCCTGCGGCGCACGCGGAAATACGGCGCCGGTGTGGCACTCGAAACCGTCACGGCGCTCAAGCCGGGCGACTTCGTCGTCCACCTCGAGCATGGCGTCGGGCTGTATCGCGGCATCGAAAAAATCTTCGTCAGGGAAAGCACCGTCGAAGTCGCGGTCATCGAGTACGAAGGCGGCGACCGTCTCAACGTTCCACTGTACCGGTTGGACCAGATCGAGCGGTATCGCGCCGCTCCATCGGCCGGCGACGACGCACCACCACCGCGCCTCCATAAACTCGGCGGTCGCCGGTGGAAGACACAGCGGGATCGCACGCAATCCGCGATTACGCAGATGACTGACGAGTTGCTCCAGCTCTATGCGCGTCGCAGCATCGCGTCCCGCCCGCCGCACGTGCCTGACACGCCGTGGCAGAAGCAGCTCGAGTCGTCGTTCCTGTTCGAAGACACGCCGGATCAGCGTAAGGCGACCGACGATGTGAAGCGCGATCTCGAACGTCCACAACCGATGGATCGCCTGCTCGTTGGTGACGTCGGCTACGGCAAGACAGAGATTGCCATTCGCGCGGCGTTCAAGGCGGTGCAATCGGGACGCCAGGTAGCGGTGCTCGTGCCCACCACGATTCTTGCCGAACAACACGCACGAACGTTTGGAGATCGGCTGGCTGACTTCCCGGTCAAAGTGGCAACGCTCAGCCGGTTCCTCACCAGCGCTGAGCAGGCCGCCGTGATCGCGGGCGTGGCCGACGGAACCGTCGACGTTGTCATCGGCACGCACCGCTTGCTGAGCAAGGACGTCACGTTCAAGGCGCTCGGCCTGATCGTTGTCGATGAGGAACACCGGTTCGGCGTCAAGCACAAGGAACGGTTGAAGGAGCTCCGACTCGAGACCGACGTGTTGACGTTGACCGCCACGCCGATTCCGCGGACGCTCCACCTCGCGCTCGCGGGCTTGCGTGACCTCACGCTGATGCAGACGCCGCCGCGTGACCGGTCACCCGTGCTCACGTTCGTCGAGCCGTGGGATGACTCGCTGATCGCGGAAGGGGTGGCGCGCGAGCTCGACCGCGGTGGCCAGGTGTTCTTCGTCCACAACCGCATCGAGACCATCGTCGCTGTCGCGGACCACGTGAAGCGGCTCGCGCCGCGGGCGCGCGTCGACGTCGGGCACGGGCAGATGCCCGAGCGATACCTGGAGGACGTGATGCGCCGCTTCGTGACCGGGGAGGTCGACGTCCTCGTGTCGACGATGATCGTGGAGTCGGGGCTCGACGTGCCTAACGCGAACACCATGTTCGTGAACCGCGCCGACCACTTCGGCCTGGCGCAGCTCTACCAGCTGCGCGGTCGCGTGGGCCGCTCGCACCGGCGCGCCTATTGCTACCTGATGGTGCCTGACGCGGTGGACGAGGAGAGTGAACGCCGGTTGCAGGTGCTCGAGCACCACACCGAGCTGGGATCGGGCTACCGCGTTGCGTTGAAGGACCTCGAGTTGCGCGGCGCGGGGAACCTGCTCGGCCCCGAGCAGTCGGGGTTCGTGTCGGCGGTCGGATTCGACCTGTACCTCCGTCTTCTCGAGGAGACGGTGCGCCGGGTCCAGGCGGGCGAGGCGGCGCCGCGGGATATCCCGGCCGATGTCTCGCTCGACCAGCCGTCGTATCTCCCTGATGATTTCGTCACGTCACAGGAAGCGAAACTCGACGTCTATCGCCGGCTGACTACCATTCCTGACATCACCGCGATCGATGAGCTGCGGCACGAACTGCGTGACCGGTTTGGCCCACTTCCGCCACCGGCTGAGAACCTGTTTTCTGTCTCCCGCTTGCGTGCGCTGGGGGGAAGGCTTGGGATCGAGGGCATCCTCGTGCATGGCGAGGAAGCCCGTATTACCTTTCGTGACACCGCGATGCCCCGTTTGAAGGGGCTGCAAGCGGCGTTTCACGAAGTGCAGTTCCGCGCCGATATCCGGCGTGCGCACCCACTCTCGTTGAAGCTCACGCGGCTTGGTGGGTCGGGGATCCTGGACGGCCTGGTCAGGGCACTCCAGTCGCTGGGTGCAGTCCCGGACCGCTCGGTTGCGTGAGTTTTTTTTCCGTTCGTTGATCGCCAGTCGCCCATCCGCCAATCGCCATCATCATCATGCAGAAAGCTCGTATCGCGGCCCTCGCCGCCCTTGTCTCCGTCACGGCTTGCGAAGGCCTGAAAGAAGCGATGACCGCTCACGTCGACGTCGTCGCGCGCGCCGAAAAGCAGGAGCTCTCGGTGCAGAAACTCGCCGACTGGCTGGGCCCCTCGCAAATCCCGCTCAGCAAGGAGAACCTCGAACTCATCTCAAGGGCCTGGGTCAGTTACCAGCTTCTGGCAAAGGCGGCGTCCGTCGGCGATTCGCTGGTGGACACGGTGCTGATCGACAAGGCCATGGCTCCCGTCTACGCTCAAGCCAAGACGCGGCGTTGGCAATCGATGCTTGAGGAGCGCCTGGCGATCGATACGTCGAACCTCGAAGCCGCGTACAACGCCGGGCATCTCCTCGCCGCGCGACACATCCTGTTCCAGGTTCCCGCGGCGCAGCAAGCCAGTGGGAGTGATTCGATCATGCGTCGTGCCGAAGCAATCCGTAAGACGGCGACGACGCAGAACTTCGCAGCGCTCGCCAAACAGCACGGCACCGATGGCACAAAGGACGTGGGCGGTGACCTCGGCGTCTTCGCACCACAGCAGATGATTGCCGACTTTACCCGCGGGGTCCAGGCGACGAAGCCAGGTGAAATTGGACCGCTCGTGCGCACGGAGCACGGCTACCACATCGTCCGCCGCAGCACGTACGCCGAAGTACGCGAACAATTCGACGCACAGTACAAGGGGATGCTGCGGCAGACGGCGCAAAGCGTGTACGTCGAGCAGCTCATGACGGCGAAGAAGGTGGACGTGAAGCCGAATGCGCCAAAGGTGATGAAGGAAGTCCTGGCCGATCTCGAGGCTCACAAGGATGATCGGACCACGATTGCCACTTTTGTGGGTGGAAACTTCACCGCCGCCGACGCTGCCCAGTTCTTCAACGGCCTGCCAGCGCAGCAGCGCGAGCAGATGCGTCAGCAGGTGCCAACATACCCCGACTCAATCATCCCCCAGCTCGTGAAAAGCATCGTGGTGATGAACGAGTTGATGGTGCAGCAGGCCGATAGCGCCGGCATCAAGGTGGACAGCCTTGAGCTCAATAACATCCGTACCGCGTTCAAGGGCGTGGTCAGGAATGTCTGGGCCGGCTTACGCATCTCGCCGGAGTTACTCGCCGACAGCGCGAAGACACCGGCCGAGAAGGAGCGCCTCGCGGCGGCCCGCATTGACGGATACATGAGCCGTCTGCTTCAGAATCAGGAGAGTTACGTCGACGTTCCAGCACCTGTCGCCGAAGCACTGCGTGACAAGTACGACGGTTCGGTCAAGCAGGCCGGTCTCACCCGCGCACTCGAGTTGGCCCAGAAGGCACGATCGGCGGCTGATTCGTCGAAGGCTTCCTCGCAACCAAAGAGTGCGGTGCCGATGCCTGATACAGGCAGAGGGGGCGGTGCGCCCAAGCGCTAAGGTCCACGAATCCTGACGGCGTCTACCGGGGTATTTACTGACCATGAATCGAATCGCGCTGACCCTGCTATCCGTGGTGGTCGCACTCCCTGCGGCGGCGCAAGCACGCCCGCCACAGGCAACGGATGGCATCGTGGCAATCGTCGGGACGCATCCGATTCTCTGGACCGAAGTGCTGGAAGTCATTGGTCAGGAGCGTTCGCG
The DNA here is from genome assembly GCA_035646395.1 of Gemmatimonadaceae bacterium. GTDB lineage: Bacteria > Gemmatimonadota > Gemmatimonadetes > Gemmatimonadales > Gemmatimonadaceae > JABWBJ01. The sequence goes on from DASRPK010000075.1 coordinate 16,160, forward strand.
AGGGGCACAGCTGCCACAGGACTCCGCTGGCGCGGCTGACTTCGCGAAGAACATCCTCAACAACCTGATCGACGAACAGATTCTGCTGCAACGCGCCACCGGCGATACGTCCATCACTGTCGCGGACGCCGATCTCGCCCAGACCGTCGAGCGTCAGGTCGGTCAGATCCGCAGCCAGTTCCCCAGTGATCAGGAATTCCTGCGTCAACTTCGGTCAGCCGGATTCGGCACGCAGGAGGAGTACCGCAGGTGGATGACGGAACAGGCGCGGAAGAGCGAGATGCAGCGTCGTCTGGTGCAGAAGTATCAGTCCGAAGGAAAGATGGTCCGCGTTGCCGTCAGCGACGTGGATGTGAACGAGGCATACGAGCGCGAGAAGGCCAAATTCCCGAAGCGGCCGCCGGCCGTCACGTTCAGGCAGCTGGTGATCGCGCCGCAGGCGTCGCAACAGGCGCTCGATCGCGCTCGCGCGAAAGCGGAGTCGCTCCTCGCCGAAATTCGTCGTGGCGCCGACTTCGAACAGGTCGCACGTCGCGAGTCACAGGATTCGGCGTCGAAGGAACTCGGTGGAGACCTTGGCTGGAATCGGCGCGGCGAGTTGGTCCAGGAATTCGAGCAGATGATGTTCGCGTTGGCGCCGGGCCAGGTCAGTCCGCTCGTCCTTACGCCGTATGGCTTCCACATCATCAAGGTCGAACGCGCCAAACCTGCAGAGGTGAAGGCGCGGCATATTCTCATCAAGCCGGAGTTTACCCCTGAGGACACCGCGAAGGCCCGCGCCCGTGCCGACAGCGCGCTCCAGCAGTGGCGCGCCGGCGTTCCGTACGACACGCTGTCCAAGCGCTATCACGACCGCGATGAATTCGAGGGCAGCCTCGAGCCGTTCCCGCGCGAGCAACTGCCGGAATCGTATCGCACCGCGATCGGCACAAAGGTGAAGGGCGAATTCGTTGGCCCGTTCTCGATCCCCGATGCAAATCGCGTCGTGAAGTTCGTGGTGTTGCAGCTGACCGACGTGATCGAAGCCGGGGACTATACCGTTGAGGAAGTTCGCGATCGGATGCGCCAGCAGTTGTCGCAGGAACGGTCGTTCCGCCGCCTGCTCGACCAGCTGAAGCGTGAGACGTACGTTCGCACATATCCGGTCGAGCCGTTCCTCAGCAGGGGTCCCTGACCCATGCGGCCGGCGCCTGGCGCCGGAGCAGTTCCGGCACAGCATGGCGGCCGGCGAGGTGATGCGACGCACCGACCACGCATCGCCATCACGTTAGGCGATCCGCGCGGCATCGGTCCCGAGGTCACGGCGAGCGCGCTCGCCGATCCATCTGTCAGCGACATTGCCGATTTTCATGTCGTCGGACCGACCGGAACGGTGTTTATGCCGCACACCGCGACGGGCACCTGGTTGCCGCATGGTGGGACACCGCTCGCGGGAGAACTGGCCGGCGTTGCCATCGAACGTGCTGCGGACATGGCGCTGTCCGGAGAAGTCGACGGCATCGTTACCTCGCCGATAGACAAGTCCGCGCTTCTGGCGGGCGGCTACTCGTATCCAGGCCACACCGAGATGCTCGCGTCGCTGGCGGGAGCGCAGACCGTCATGATGCTCGCCTCGGACCGCTTACGGGTGGTGCTTGCCACGACGCACATTCCATTGAGCGAGGTGGGACGCGTGCTCAGCGCCGACCTCATTGAGCGCACGGCCCGCATAACACGGGCCGGCCTGGCGTCGTGGTTCGGCCTCGAGAACGCGCGGATCGCGTTATGCGCGTTGAATCCTCATGCGGGTGACGGCGGGCGCTTCGGAAATGAAGACGACACGATCTTGCGCCCCGCGGCGCAGAAAGCGGGGATACTGGGTCCATTCCCGGCCGACACCGTTTTTGTGCGAGCGATGCGGGGGGAATTCGATGCCGTCATCGCGCCGTATCACGATGTGGGGATGACCGCGATCAAGGTTGCTTCGTTCGGGAGCGCGGTCAATGTCACGCTCGGCCTCCCGTTCCCGCGGACCTCGCCCGACCACGGTACTGCGTTGGACATCGCGGGGCAGGGGATTGCCGACGCATCCAGCATGATCGCAGCGATTCGATTGTGCGCAGAAATCGTCAGTAGAGTGCGCGCAAACCGCACACCATGAGCTGAATCGCAGACTTAGGTCTGACGTCTCGTTCCTTTCCTGCTTCCTGCTTCCTCGTTTCAATATGTCCCACGTCCACGTTCACGATCACTCGCTGCCGCACCTGCATGACCACGCGCATCATTCCCACCAGGGACGGTTGCGCTGGGCACTGGTGCTCACGGCCGTGTTCTTCGTGGCGGAAGTGGCGGGCGGCGTCATCTCGAACTCGCTGGCTCTGCTGGCAGACGCGGGGCACATGTTCACCGACGTCGGTGCACTCGCCCTGTCGTTGTTCGTCGCCTGGTTCAGCCGCCAACCGGCCGCACCGGAAAAAACGTACGGTTATCTCCGTCTCGAAATCCTCGCTGCGCTGTTGAATGGCGCAGTGCTGCTCCTCGTTTCAGGACTGATCGTGTGGGAAGCGATCGGACGATTGCAGGCGCCGGAACCGCTGCAGGGCGGTCTCATGCTCGGTGTCGCGTTGGGTGGGTTGCTGATCAACGCCGCGTCGGCGGCCATCCTGCATCCGGTGCATGGGCACAGCCTCAACGCGCGCGGCGCGTACCTCCACGTCATCGGGGACTTGTTAGGCTCGGTTGGTACCGTGATTGCCGCACTCGTGGTGCGCACGACGGGGTGGCTGACCGCCGATCCGATCGCGTCCATGGTCGTGACCCTGCTGGTCGTCCGGTCGGCCTGGCGCCTTGTCCGCGAGTCCGTGGATGTGCTGCTCGAGGCCACGCCGGCCCACATCTCGCTGGGGCGCGTGCGCGAAGGACTGCAGTCCATCGCCGGCATCGAGTCCGTCCACGACCTCCATGTGTGGACCGTGACCTCGGGAATGGTGGCCATGAGCGCGCACGCCGTCGTAAAGGAGCCGGGTGCGAACCAGCAGGTGCTGGAAGCGGCTGTGGCTGCGATGCAGCGCCTCGGGATCTCCCACGTGACACTTCAGGTCGAACGCGACCGCATCTGCGAGGCGCCCTGCGCTTAGAACTGGCTAACGTCGGTTCCGCACCGGGCGCAAAGAACCGTTTCTGGCAGATTGTGCGCCGTTTCCCTCTCGCAAGGCCGCTGCGCCCCGGAAACCCGTTGCTGGGTGGTTAATCCGGCGTCTGGTACCTATGGGAGCCAACGCGGATTGCCATGACCCAGACCCATAACGAGTTCTTTATCGAAAAAGAGCAGCTACCCGTCGAAATCACCATGGTGACCGGCGAGGAGCTGACTGGTTCGGTGTTTGTGCAGCCGACGTGGCGACGCCCGTCCATCGAGTTCGATGCGCCCGTCCTGCTCAACCTTCCCGACGCGTACCTGCCCGTGCAACTGGCCGATGGGCGCACGCGGCTGATTGCAAAGGCGCACATCGTGCTCATGCGTGGCCGTTCCACAACGGCTGATTCCGAGCGCCGAGACGACGAATTGGGGGAGCCGGCCGAAGTGGTCATCCGGTGCAGCAATGGCACGGTCGTACAGGGCGTGCTGATGATCACGCGCGTGACATCCAACAGTCGAGTCCTCGACTACCTGAATCGCTGCAGTGAGGAATTCATCGCGTTGCATGAAGGCAGCGCCACGGTCCTTGTAAATCGCCGGCACATTGTGCTGGTCCACGACGAGTTCGATGGCACAACTTGACCGACTCCTCGCCGTGCTGGTTTCACGGCGGGGTGATTCACTGCGACTGGTTCAGGACGAGCCCGCGCTTCTGGTTCGGGGCGCGGAGACGCAGGCCCTGACTCGTGTGCCGGTGACCCCGGCGCAGATGCTCGCGATTGTCCGCGAGGTCGCGCCGGGCGACACCGAACAGCGCGTTGAGCGTGGCGAAGGGGCGCAGTTCGAATACACCCTGGGCGCGGATGCCTTCGTCGGTCGCGTGCATCGTGAGCAGGGCCGCCTAACGCTTGACGTGACGCCGAGGCCGTCTGCGAACGGCAATGGACACGGCAATGGCAACGGCAACGGGCATGGGGGTGCCACGCCCCATGTGGTTGCGACCGTCGCCGGCCCGCGCGTCGACACCGAGGCGCGCGCCGCGATGGAGACGTTGCTCCGCGACCAGATGTCCCGGGGGGCATCGGACCTTCACCTGCGCAGCGGCGAACGTCCCATGTACCGCATCGACGGCGATATCATCGTCGACAGCAGCATCGAGCCGTTCAACCCGGCATACCTCGAACGCATGCTTGGGTCGATCATGCCCGATCGCAATCGCGTCGAATTCGAGGAACAGAATGACACCGACCTCGCGTACGAGCTGGCGGATGTCGCACGATTCCGTGTGAATGTCTTTCGCGACCGGCAAGGGGTCGGCTCGGTGATCCGGGCCATTCCGTCGCGCGTCGTTACGGCCGACGAGATGGGGATTACGCCGGAAGTCCAGCGACTCTGCGACCTCTCGAAGGGCCTCGTCCTCGTGACGGGGCCCACCGGCAGCGGCAAGTCGACGACGCTCTGCAGCCTCATCGACCTCGTGAACCGGACGCGCCGCGATCACATCATCACAATCGAGGATCCGATCGAGTTCGTGCACGCCAATAAGGGCTGCCTCATCACACAGCGCCAGGTCGGCCAGCACACCTCGTCTTTCAAGCATGCCTTGCGCGCTGCGCTCCGCGAAGACCCGGACGTCGTTCTCGTCGGCGAGTTACGCGATCTGGAGACAGTTTCCATCGCGATCGAGACGGCGGAAACGGGTCACCTCGTATTCGGCACACTGCACACGTCTACAGCGCCAAGCACGATCGACCGCATCATCGACCAGTTCCCGGCCGACCGGCAAAGCCAGGTCCGAGTAATGCTGTCGGAGTCACTGAAGGGCGTGATTTCGCAGACGCTCTGCAAGAAGGTCGGCGGTGGACGAGTCGCTGCCCGGGAGATCCTCCTCACCACCCCTGCGATCTCGAACCTTATTCGTGAGGCGAAGACGTTCCAGGTTCAGTCGGTCATGCAGACGTCACGCCGGTTGGGAATGGTGACGCTCACCGACGCACTCGTGGAACTGGTCGACGCGGGACAGGTCGAAGTGTTCGAAGCGTACGCCAAGGCCGTCGACAAGTCGCTGATCTTGCAAGCGCTCAAGTCGAAAGGGCATGACACGAGCTTTGCGGAGAAAACAAAGTAGGGTCTCGCCTCGGCCTCGACCCGGATAAAAAGGCCCAGTGCCTGCGGTCAAACGAGATGCAGACATCGGGCCTTGTTGTGGGTTGAGCTCCGCCGAAAAAGCGGGGCTCCTTCCTTGAGTCAGTTCTTGTCGACTTTACCCGGACTATCCTGGCTCAGCTCTCCTCGGCGCTTGTCATACTCGATGCGATCGCTGTAGCCGTACCCTCCGAGAACCTCGCCTCCCCTCATGTAATCGTTGCCGTAGCCGCGTCCGATGGGATAGTTGTCCTTGCCGGGTTCCTGCGACTGACTCATGGGAGCACCTCCCGCGTTGAGGACTAAAAAGGACTCTGCGGTGCGAGCGCGTGACACACAAGCGCTTGAATGGCTCTCCCGGTGTGGCCATACTTCAAGGCTATGCAGATCCGGAACATCGCCATTATCGCTCACGTGGACCACGGGAAAACCACGCTCGTCGACAAGATGTTACGACAAGCGGGTGCATTTCGCGAGAACCAGGTGGTTGAGGAGCGCGTGATGGATTCCAACCCGCTCGAGCGGGAGCGTGGAATCACCATCCTGGCAAAAAACACCTCGGTGCGTTGGCGCGGCACCAAGATCAACATCGTCGACACACCAGGGCACGCCGACTTCGGTGGCGAAGTCGAGCGCATCATGCGCATGGTCGACGGCGTCCTCCTCGTGGTTGACGCATTCGATGGGCCGATGCCGCAAACGCGCTTCGTGCTCCGCAAGGCACTCGAGCTCGGGCGCAAACCGATCGTTGTCATCAACAAGATCGACCGTCAGGGCGCTGATCCGATGAGAGTGCACGATGAGGTCCTTGGCCTGCTCATCGAGCTGGAGGCCGACGCTGACCAGCTCGAGGCGCCATTCCTGTACGCTTCCGCGCGTGAGGGCGTGTCGACGACCGACATGAACGTCACGCCAGTGAATCTGGAGCCATTGTTCGACGCGATCGTCGAGCACGTGCCGCCGCCACCGGCCGACGCGGCAGGACCATTTCAGATGCTGGTGTCGACCCTCGATCACTCTCCGTACCTCGGACGCCTTGCAGTAGGACGCATCGAGCGTGGCAGGGTGCGCGTCGGCGACATGGTCGCGTTGCTCCCCATCGAAGGATTGCCGGGCGTGGAGACCGCGCGCGTCACCAAGCTCTACACACACGAAGGACTCGAGCGCCTTGAAGTGACTGAGGCGTCCGCCGGCGACATCGTTGCTGTGGCAGGGCTCGAGGGCGTCGAGATCGGTCGCACCGTGAGTGACGTCGAGCACCAGGACCGTCTCGAAGGCATCGCGGTAGAGGAGCCGACGATCTCGGTCGATTTCGTCGTAAACAACTCCCCGTTCGCGGGGCGTGACGGCCGCTTTGTAACATCCCGCCAGCTTCGTGAACGTCTGTACCGGGAACTCGAGCGTAACGTGGCCCTCAAGGTCGAGGACACGGACGCGACCGATACCTGGACCGTCTCAGGTCGCGGCGAGCTGCATCTCTCGATCCTCATGGAAACAATGCGCCGCGAAGGGTACGAGTTTCAGGTATCGCGCCCCCGTGTCATTACGCGCGAGGGACCCAACGGCGAAAAGCTCGAGCCGTACGAGGAATTGATGATCGACGTACCTGAAACGTATCTGGGCGCGGTGATCGAGCGACTCGGCGGAAGACGGGCCGAACTGCTGGACATGAAAAATCCGGGTGCCGGCATGGTACGACTTCGTTACGCCATTCCCGCTCGCGGACTCTTTGGATATCGCGGTGAGTTCCTGACCGATACGCGTGGCACGGGGATCATGCACCACCGGTTTTATCACTATGGTCCGTGGGCCGGACCCATCGAGGCACGCACACGTGGCACGCTCGTTTCCATGGAGGCGGGGGTTGCCGTGGCGTTTGCGCTGTTCAACTTGCAGGAGCGTTCGACGCTGTTCATCGCGCCCGGCGCCAGTGTCTATGAAGGCATGATCATCGGCGAGAACTCGCGGCCGGGCGACATGGACGTGAATCCGTCGAAGGAAAAGAAGCTGACCAACATGCGCAGCAAGGGCAGCGATGAGAACATCCAGCTGGAGCCGCCGCGGGAGTTGACGTTGGAAGGAGCGCTTGAGTATATCGAGGACGACGAACTGATCGAAGTCACCCCGCAATCGATTCGCCTTCGCAAACGGCTGCTCAGCGCCAATGATCGCAAGAAACTCTCTCGTGAGTTGAAGCGCGAACGCGCCACCGTCTGATCACCCCAAAGGAGACATTTGTGAAACGGGACGAGCTCGAGTCGTCCGAGCTGCAGCAAGCGCCGTGGCCCCAGGTGCAGTCACTGACGCTTGGGCCGCGCGACGACGACGACGAAGACGCGGTTGATGTCGATGGCGACGAGGGTGACGACGACCTCGAGGACGATGACCTCGAGTTCGATGACGACGACTTCGACGACGAAGATGATTTCGACGACGAGGACGATGATGATGACGACGATGACGAGGATGAGGACGCCGATGAAGACGAGGACCTCGACTCAGAACTCGACGACAGTCTCATCGACCTCGATGACGAGTACGACGACTTCGACGAAGAGCGACCAAAGCCAGGTCACTCGCCGTACGAAGAGTAGACCAGCGCGGAAGCAGGAAGCAGGAAGCAGGGGAAATAACGAAACGGCTTGAAATTCCTGAGGGCCCGCCGGCGACAGCCGCGGGCCCTCAATCGATCCCTGCTTCCTGCTTCCTGCTTCCTGCCTCCTGCTTCCTTGCCTCAAGGCATCCGCAGCCGCATCCCCGCGCCCACCCGGCGCCGGTCGATGGTGACGAATGCCGTGGCGTCACCTGGCCCGGCGACCGTCATCTGGATGATGGACTCGGCGCGCGCCCGGGAGTTCTTCGCGTAGGTCATTGCCTCGTATGCTGCGCCGCCCCAGAGCGCACCGGCGCCAATCGCGGCAATGACAAGATTTGGCCTCGTGGTTTTCGGCAGAGAGTCGATGTAAGGATTGCCGAACGGATCCTGGAACGTCGCCACCTCGAAGCCCTCCTCCGTCGACATCCCCCAGGCGAGGACAGCGGCCACCGTACCAAGCACGGCGACGCCGAGGAACGGACGGCCCGTCGACATCTGCCCGAGGCCGGGAAGCGCCAGCCCAGAGCCCAGCGCCTGGTTCGTGCTGAAGACTCTGTCCTGCAACCGGGCGACCGCCGCATTGACGACGGCTCGATCGGTTGGATTGCCGGAAAGATCGAAGTATTTCTGGAAATCCTGCATTGCCAGCGTGCGCTCGCCACGCGCCGCGCGCGTCAAGGCGCGGTTGTAGTACACCTCGGGTGAGTTCGGGAGCTGCTTGGCGATTGCCCCGAACATCGAGTCCGCCGCGATGAACTGCCGTCGCTCGAGGAGCGCAACGCCGGAGCGGAAGTTCGCGCGTGCCTCGTCGACGCGCGCCAGCTGCGAGCTGGGTGTCAATCGGACGATGCGTCCCTGCACCTCGTCGGCATCGCGGGCATTTGGCGAGAGCTGCAGGTAGCGGCAGTATTCCTTCACCGCGTCGTTAGGCGCGGCCAGGAGTTCGTGTTCGCGGCCCAGGTAATACGCGAGCAGGGCGTTGCTCGGGCTGCGCTTTGCCGCCTGCGCGAACGCATCGCGCGCGGCCTCGTGTTCTCCCTGCAGCGATGCTTCCTGTCCCGCACTGATCAGGCGACGGGTCTCCGAATCATCGGCGGACGGTCCTCCAGACGATGGCAACGGCGCGAGAATCGCCGCGCACCCTTGCGGAGCAGTCGCCGCGAGGGACCGCTTTGGGGCGAGCTGCGCATGCGCGGCCCGGCCAGGTGCGAGACCGCCGGCCACGATGGCCGCCACTGCCACGCACATCGTGAAACGCCGAGAGGAAAAGTGGCTCAAGGTTGGTTCAACGCGAGAAATGAAGTGCGGGCGGGAACTCCACCGCGGCTCGTGCCCGATCTGCGAAACGGCCGTAACCGCGACTGAACGTTCGCAAGCCAGGTGTATGCACGGCAACTGGCTTGGTTCCGAACGCCGAGTTGAGGAACCCCACACTGTCGGTTGGCGTCACGCCGGTAGCGTCCACTGGCTGAGTCTGGATGTCGAAAAACGCAAACGTGAGTGATCCCGTTACCGCGGCGCTAACGCCGGGCGCGGAAAACGTGATCGTGAACACATCTCCCGTGACACCGGAAACCGTGAGACCGCTGAAGGCAGCCGCCCCGGACGCATTGGTTGTTGCAGTTGTCGTTCCACCCAGGGTGCCACTGGCACTTGCTGTTGCCGTCACGAGCAGACCGGCCGAACTCACCGGGTTGTTCTGTGCATCGGCAACCTGAACGACCGGCTGTGGCGAAAGTGGCGCGCCGCTGCTGACTGGTGACGAGGGCTGCGTTGTGATGATGAGCTTTGCTGCTGCACCAGCCGTCAGGTTGATTGCACCAGAAGTTGCTGAAGTCATCCCAGTCGATGAAAACTGCAGCGTGTAACTGCCGACCGTTCCCGTCAGGCCCAGACCACTGAACGTCGCGATGCCGGACGCGTTGGTGGGCACGGTCGTCGTGCCGGTCAGCGAGGCGCCGGTGCCGGATATCGCAACGGCCACGTTCACACCGGCCTGGCTGACCGCGTTGCCGCCCGCATCCCGCAGCTGCACTGCCGGTGGCGTGGCAAGCGCGCTGCCGCTGGCGACGGTCGCCGATGGCTGCGTGGCCACGCCCAGCTGGGTTGCGCTGCCGGCGGCGAGTGCAAACGTCACCGAAGTAACGTTAGGCACACCGGCCGCGAACGTGAGCGTGTAATTGCCGGCAGTCCCGTTCAGGCCGAGGCCGGAGAACGATGCCAGGCCGCTGGCGTTGGTCGGCACGCTGGTGGACCCGAACAGGGTCGCGCCGGATCCATTCAATGTTGCGGTCACCGTTACGCCCGCGCCGACCGCGTTGTTCTGCGCGTCCCGCACCTGGATCACGGGCTGTGTCGTGAGGGCCACGCCGTTGACGGCGCCGGCGGGCTGCGTCTGGATGGCGAGTTGCGCCGCGGCGCCGGGACCGAGCACGACGTTCCCGGACGTCACGTTAGGCAGTCCGGTGGCCGCGAAGCGGATGGTATAGGTGCCGACGGTGCCGCTGAGCCCGAGGCCGGAGAAGGTGGCCAGGCCGGAGGCGCTGGTCGTTGCCGTCCCCGTGCCGACGAGTGTTGCGCCCGGGCCGCTGGCGACCGACGCCGTGATCGAGGTGCCGGCCTGGCTCACGGCATTGCCGCTGGCGTCGCGCAGCTGGATGGCGGGTTGGGTCGTGAACGCCAATCCGCTGGCTGCGCCCGCGGGCTGCGTCGTAATCGTGAGCTGCGCGGCCGCACCCGCAGCGAGCGCGATGGACGACGACGTCGCGCCGGCCAGGCTGGTGGCGGTAAACGACATCGTATAACTCCCCACGGTGCCCGTGAGACCGAGGCCGCTGAACGTGGCGACGCCGCTGGCGTTGGTCGTGGCACTGGCGGTTCCGATCAGGGACGCCCCCGCGCCGTTCACCGACGCCGCAACGACGACGCCGCTCTGTGCAACCGCGTTTCCACTCTGGTCACGCAGCTGGATCACAGGCTGGCTGGCGAATGCCTGTCCGCTCAGCGCGGTTGCCGACGGCTGCGTCGTGATCGCGAGTGCCGTCGCCGCGCCCGCGCTGATCGTGATCGCGTTGGACGTGACCGTGGTGTAGCCGCTGGCGCCGAAGAGGAGCGTGCGCGCGCCGACCGTCCCGGTAATGGATAGCCCGGAGAAGGTGGCTACTCCCGCGGCATTGGTGGTCGCGGTGGTCGTCCCGCCTAACGTGCCGCCTCCAGTCAGGATCGCGACCGTGACGACCACGCCGGACTGTGCCACGGGGTTATTGGACGCATCGCGGAGCTGCACGACCGGCTGCACGGCGAAGGGCACGCCGTTCTGCGCGGTGGGGGACGGCTGGGTGGTGAGGGAGAGCCGGCTCCCGCCTCCCGCGCCGACCGTAATGGCGGTGCTCGTGGCCGGCGTCAGGGCGCCGCTGCTGAACGTGAGCGTGTAGCTCCCGGCCGGTCCGCTGAGGGTCGCCGCGCTGAACGTCGCCGCGCCCGACGCAGATGTCGTCGCCGTTCCACCGCCTAACGTTACGCCGGCGCTGGGGGTGACGGCCGCGCTCACCTGGATGCCGGATTGGGGCACGCTGTTCCCCGAGATATCGCGGAGCTGGACCACCGGCGCCGTGCTCAGCACCTGGCCGCTCGTCGCGCTGGCTGGCGGCTGCGTGGTAATCACCAGTTGCGTGGCGGTTCCGGCCTGGACGTTCACCGTGCCGGACGTGGCCGGGGTCAGCGCCCCCGAGGTGAACGTGAGCGTCCGGGCACCGGTGAGGCCCGTGATCTTCAGGTTCGAGAAGGTCGCGGCTCCTGACCCATTGGTCGTCGCGGTGGTCGTGCCGCCTAACGTGCCAGTGCCCGGCGCCGTGATCGCGGCCTGGATGACCACGCCGGCGGCGGCGACGGTATTCCCGGACGCGTCCCGGAGCTGCACCACCGGCTGGGCGGGGAAGGCGATGTCATTCTCCGCCGTCGATGACGGCTGCGTCGTGATCGCCAGCTGGGTCGCGACGGGCAGCGCGGTGACGGTCACCGTGGCCTGGCCGCTCGTGCCGCCGATGGTCGCCTGCACGATGGCCGATCCCGGGGCAACGCCCGTCACCAGTCCCGCCGTGTTGACGGTAGCCACCGCCGTGTTGAGGCTCGTCCATGTGGTGACCCGTCCGCCTAATGCAGGGCCGACGAGGCCGGTACCCGCCGAGTCGCGAGGCGTCGCGGTGAGCTGCGTGGTTTGCCCGGGAGCCACGGAGGGCGCCGGTGGTGACAGCGAGACGCTGCTGACGCCCACCAGGTCGACCGTGACGGTGGCGGTGCCCTGGACTCCTTCCGCGGTCGCCCGGATCTGGACCGTTCCTTCGCTGACGCCAACCACGAGCCCCGACTGGTCCACGGTGGCGATGCTCTGGTTACTCGACGTCCAGATGATCGTTCGGCCAGCCAGCGTCTGCCCGGCCGTGTTGCGCGCGACGGCGCTGAACAGGCGGGAGTAGCCCACGTGGACCGTGGCTGGTGACGGCGTCACGACAACCGACGCCACGGGTTGGTTGCTGACCGCGACCTGGGCGGTGGCCTGGATAGTTCCCGGTTGTGCCGGGGTGGTGATGGTCGCGGTGATCGTGACATTGCCGACCGCGACACCCGTTACGATGCCGGACGAGTTGACGGTCGCGACGGCGGTGTTGCTGCTGGCGAACGTGATCGTGCGACCGGCGGTCGACAGCGGATTACCGGCTGCGTTAAAGAGATTCACCGTCAGCGGAAGGTTCTGTCCGACCTGGACGCTGGCTGGGGAGGGCACCAGCACAGCGCTGGCGACGGGCTCGATCAGGACGGTCACGTCCGCCGTGGCACTGGGTGTGGAGCCGCCTGGCCCCGCGCCAGGCGCGGAGACGGTCACCGTCACTGCCCCAGGCGTGATGGCCGTCAACAGGCCGGCGCTGGAAATCGTGGCGACGGCGTCGTTGCTCGATCGCCAGTCGAGGGTGCGGCCGGTCAGCGGCTGCCCGGCGGCGTCGCGAGGCGTCGCCACGAACAGGATCGTTCCGCCGGCCGGGACGCTGCCGCCGTTAGGCTGAATGCTGATCGTGGCGATCGGGCTCGGCAGGACGGTAATCAGCGCGCTTCCCGTCTTTCCTTCGCCAGTTGCGGAAATCGTCGCCTGCCCGGTCGAAACGCCGGTCACGACACCCGTGGCGTTCACGGTTGCGATCTCCGGAGCCGTCGACGACCACTCGAGCAGCCGGTTAGGCAACAGCTCGCCGTTGCCGTCCAGCGCTTCGCCGGTCAGCGTGAGCGTCGACCCGACCACGACGTTGCCCGCGGGCGGTGAGATGCGAATGAGCTGGATGGGTTTCTGTGAGACGGTCACCGCGATCGTGCGCGACAGTCCGCCGGCCGAAGCAGCGATTTGCGTCGTTCCCGGTGCGACCGCCGTTGCGATTCCATCCTGCGTCACCGTCACGACCGATGCATCCTGCGTGGACCAGAACACCTTCGCCGTCGGCAGGAGCTCATCACCAGCGCCGTAGACACGCGCGGTCAGGGTGGCATTCCCGCCCACCACGATCGTCAGCACCGTCGGGTTGATATCGAGGCGTGTGACATCCTCGATGTCCGAAGCGAGTGGGCTGTCGCATGAAGCGAGCAGCGCCGTGGACGCCAGGGCGAGGGTCCACCAGCGCCGGTGGCTGGACCGGCCAGAGCCAGGGCGAAACGTCACAACCTAACGAGGCGAAGTCTGTACGCGGATCGGACTCGTTACCGCTTCACGGGATGCGCGACCGATCTGAAAGTCCTGGTTCCGCCCCCAGCACCAGGTCTCGCCCGAGCTCGTGGCGGCACACGTGTGGCCGCCGCCGGCGCTGAGGGTCACGATGCGGGTCAGACCCGGCACTCGCGCCGGCACGGACCGGTTGGTCGTTGACCCGTCGCCTAACTGTCCGTTCTGGTTCGAACCCCAGCACCAGACGCCAGTGTCCGTCCCGCGGGCGCACGAGAAGTAGGACCCTGCGACGACGAACGTGAACGGAGTCGGCGTATTTACAATGCGCGGGACGTTCGACTGCGTCGTGGCGACCGCCCCGAGTTGACTGAGGTTGTTGCGTCCCCAGCACCAGGCTTCGCCAGTGGACGCGACGGCACACGTATGCACTGCTCCCGCTGCGATGCTCACAAATTGTCCGTTGAATTGCACCTTCTGGGGAACCGGTCGCGGCCCGTTGGTGCCGTCTCCCACCTGTCCGTAATCGTTCTTCCCCCAGCACCATGCAGTGCCGTCGGTGGTAAGTGCACAGCTGTGCGAACCGCCGACGGCGACCGCCTGGACCTGGCCCGGGATATCCACCAGCACGGGCGAGTTGCGGCGCTGTCGCGACCCATCACCGAGCTGACCGTCGGTATTCGACCCCCAGCAGTGAACGCTGCGGGAATTCGACAGCCCGCACGTGTGATCGCGTCCGGCGATGACCTGTCGGAACGGCACGGTGCTGTTGATGCGCACGGGTGCCGTCCGGGGTTGTGTAGTGGCATCACCGAGCTGCCCTTGCGAGTTGGCGCCCCAGCAGAACACCTCCGTCCCGTTGGCAAGTCCGCATGTATGCGAAAATCCCGTCGTGATTTGCGTAAACGTCAGATCCCCCGCGACAAGTTCCGATGTCGGGCGCGATTCCTGGGCACCGTCGCCCAATTGGCCGTCGGAGTTGCTCCCCCAGCAGGCGGCGCGGCCGTCGTTGCCAAGGGTACACGAGTGCCCGTACCCAGCAGCAATCGTGCCGCGGAATTCGGGGAAGTTCACCGAGGACGTGACAGGCGGCGCGACCGGGATGACCGGCGCCGGTGCCGTGGTAGAACCGCTTCGCACCGCGGAATCGGCGCGTGGCGTCGAGCGCGGCGGAGCGAGGGGCGGGGATGCCGCCAGACGCGCCGAGTCGCTGTTGGGCCGGACACCCGCAATTCGCGCGTTAGGCTCCGTGCCGGATGGCGACAGCGGTGCCGGCGCGGTGGAGTCACGGGCAGCCGCGGCGGCCGCGCTCTCCGCGGCAGCGCGGAGCGCGGTACTGTCCACGGTTGCCACCACCGGAACGTCGATGGCGCGGTCGTCGCGCGGGATCGCCGGGAAATCGATCTCCTTCACTTCGGCGGCGCCGGCGGGGCCGAACTGGATGTAGGCCAGCAAGGCCGCCGCGGCGACGCCCGCCGCGGCGAGGCCGGCGCCCATCATCCGTCGCCGCCGCGCCGGCACTACTCCCGCGCCAGGGGTCAGGCGGACGTTCGCCTCGTGCGCCGCCCGCTGGACGGAAAATCCACCGGACGGTGTCCCGCCTAACGAATTGCGAAGCACGGCGCGCGGGATCACCGTCGGCGTGGCGCGGCGGGCGGCATCGCCGGTCGGCTCGAAGAACTGTTCCTCCGGAGCGGGCGCACCTGCCGGCCGAGGTTGTGCCAGCGGAGCCACCGGCGTCGGAGGCCGGGAAAACTTCACCGTCTCGAGCGCCGCCTCGAGGACGGAGCCACCCCGTTCCCGCGTCTGCTGGAACACGCGCGTGCGGCGTCGCCGGCGCTGGGCCGAGTCCCATTCCTTGAAGCCCGGTGGGAGCTGGTCGGACCCAAGCAACGACAGGAAACGCGCGGCACTGGCCCAGCGGCGATCCGGATTCTTCGCCATCAGGCCCTCGATGAGATACTGCGTCCGGGGCGGGATGTCATCACGGAACGAATCGATCGGCGGCAGTTGATCGTGCTTCTGCCGGTAGATCACGCTGTAGAGGCTTTCGCCGGCCCACGGCCGCTCGCCGGTCAGCATTTCCCAGCCAACCATGCCCAGGCTGTAGAGATCACTCCGGCCGTCGAGATTCACGCCGTCGATCTGCTCCGGCGCCATGTAGGTCGGCGTGCCGATGGTTGTCCCGGTCGCGGTCAACTCCGTCGGCGCGTCCATGACGCGGGCGACGCCGAAGTCCGACAACATGGCCCGTCCGGACGCCGCGTCGAGGAAGATGTTCTCGGGCTTCACGTCGCGGTGGACGACGCCCGCGCGGTGCGCGTAGGCCAGCGCACGGGTGATATCCCGGAGAACCTGTTCGGCCGACGCGGCATCGAACGGCCCGCCCTCGGTCACCGCCTGCTTCAACGTGCGCCCGGGGATGAGCTGCATAACGAGCGCCACGCTGTGGTCGGCGAGGTGGCGGATGGAGTAGACGCCGACGATGTTCGGGTGCTCGAGTTGCGCGACCGTCCGCGCCTCACGCGCCAGACGCGCGACCGCTTCTTCGTCGGCGGCGAAGCGCGGCTTCACGACCTTCACCGCCACCTCGCGGCCCAGCTCCCGGTCGCGGGCCCGGAAGACGACCGCCATGCCGCCGCGGCCAAGCTCGCCTAACAGCGTGTAGTTGGCGTCGAGCTCGGCGGGCCACAGATGTGCCGCCACGGCGTCGTCGGCGCCGCGCGCTCCCTGAGGAGAGAACTCGGTCACCGGGGTTTCGACGTCGTCTTCAGCCATGCTGCATCCGGGGAGCGCGGTGCACTCAGCGCGCGTGAAAGACAAACATGACCGCGCCCATCTCGAGGCGGTCGCCGTCCTGAAGGGTGACGCCGGCACCGTGACTGGGCAGCGACGACCCATTGAGCAGTACGGCGTTCGTGGTCGACAGGTTCGACAATTGCCAGTGTCCGGTATACGTCATGCGCGCGTGTTGGCGACTCACGGTCGGATCCAGTAGCTGTACATGCCTGAGTGGTGGTCCCTCGCTGCGGCCAAAGGTGATGGTGACATCGTCATCGCCCACCTGCCGCACGAAGTGGATTTCCTGCCCAACATCTTCTCCCTGCACGACCTCGAGCCGCCCCGGGAGGAACTCCAGTGTACCCTCCTCAGCACGGAAAAATCGCACCTGCGCACCTTCGACGAGGTGTGCTGATGGCGACCCCGACCGTGCCTCGCTCGGTCGAAACGGGCCCGTGCTGGTCGTGACGTGGTCCTCGTCAGGCACGATCAACACATCGGGCTCGGAAGCGACAGGCTCCGGGATGAATGGTGTAATGTTTCGCACCGAGGTTGGCGATCTGGGCGTGATGCGCCGCACTGCGCGGGGCGAGACTCGATCCTGTGGCCACTCGTCGCGCGCAATCGCCGGTCGCGGGGCGGCGGAGACCTCGGGACCCGCGACGGGCATAACGAGGACCGGCGCCCCATGTCGTCGCAATGCGATATCGCGCCGGCGGCGCAGGATGCGAACCACAACCAGCGTGATCGCCAGGCCTATGGCGAGCAAGCCGACAATGATTCCGATGTTGACCAGGCTGACGCTCATCCGTCCTGAAAGTGGTGGCGATTCAAGCCCGTTCCGCTCGCATCAGAAGGGTCGCGGACCGGGATTTTCGCGCTCTGGAACGTCGCCGACGAGCACGTTTGGGGCAGCCGGAACGTCCCGATCACGCGGTGCTGCCCATGTAACTTAGAGCCGTCTCAGGTGCGCGCCAGTGCGTTGCGGCGCCGTCACTTGGCTCGAAAACGGAAGACCACCTCACCCATCTCGACCCGGTCGCCGTCGCGCAAAACCACCGATCCGTGATCGGGGTCGAGAGGCTTTCCGTTCACGCTCACCGGGTTCGTGGCGGACAAGTTTGTCAGCCGCCAGTCGCGATCTTCCAGCGTCATTTTCGCGTGAAGGCGACTGACGGTTGGCTCATGCAGCTGAACATGACGATACGCTGTCCCATCCTGGCGCCCGAACGTCACCTCGGTTTGCGATGTGCCTGGCTGCCTCACGAAGCGGATCTCCTGTCCGATTTCCCGGCCCTCAATGACTTCAAAACGACCGGGGAGGAATTGCAGTGTGCCGTCCGTGGGACGTTGCACACGCCGGGGAGGCTTTTCCGGCGAGGTGGGTCGCTCCAAAGTCGTCTCGAGCCGGAGTCGTGGAGGCTCCGCAGTCGCGACGGGTTCTGCCCAGGCTGAGCCCAGCGTTCCAGTCGCTGCTTCGCGCCGCGGTGGCGCGTAGGGTGATTCAACCGGCTCCACGCGCGGCGGTGGAGCAGCGACGACGTGTTCTGGCGTCGGCGGACGCGAAGGGCGCGGCGGTGCGACGACTGACGCGTCGGAAAAGGCGGCGAGTGTAATCCCCATTTCCCGCTGCCTGGCGCGCCTCATTCTGGGCAACACCACGCCAAAGGCGATCGCAAAGGCGATCACCACGGCGGGAACGCCGACGAGGACGAGAAGGTCAGAGGATCCCACTGAGGGGTCGTTCGATGAGCGGAAAAGGCAGAAGCAGGGTCGCAATGTATACCCAGCAGTCGCGCCGCAGTATCACAAACCGAGCATTCAGCTCACCGACGCATGGTAGCATCGGTCACGTGATGCTCTGGAGCGTCACTCGAGCGGAAACTCGGCAATTGAGATTGCCCCCCGGCAGGATTAGGTTCCGCGCTTCGGTAAGGGCCTGTAGCTCAGGTGGTTAGAGCGCACGCCTGATAAGCGTGAGGTCGGAAGTTCAACTCTTCCCAGGCCCATCGAAGTGCTCCGTTGGGAATCACCTAACGGGGCACTTTTTTTGCGTCGGCGTGACGCGTCGACCTCAGCCTTTTCTCGATTGTGTGCAGGCTGAACCAGGGAAATACTGGGGCCCGCGAATCGTCCTTGGTTTGGTGCAGCAGTAGGGCCGCCGCTTTCCCGTCCGGCACGTCGCCAGTGACTCCGGTGCGCCTGTCCAACGTTGTCTTCCGGAGGAGTCGTGAAATCTCGCTTTTTGCTTCTTGCTCTCCCCGCACTGGCATCGTGCGCGAGCTGGTCCGATGACATTGCCGGACCATCCGTCAATACCATAGGCTCGTCGACGGCGAACGTCGCGACGCAGGGCGGCCTGGTCGATCGCTATATCGTCGTGTTCAACGATGATGTGCAGAACCCGGCGTCGCTGAGTGACGATCTCGCACGCCAGGCCGGCGCGACGGTTCACTTCCGTTACACCTCGGCGCTGAAGGGCTTCGCGGCGACGATCCCCAGTTCGGCACTCGAAGGGATCCGCCGCAACCCTAACGTGGCGTATATCGAAGCCGACGGCATTGCAACGATCGACGGCAGCGATCCGACGGCCACCTGGGGTCTGGATCGCATCGATCAACGAGATCTTCCCCGCGATGGTTCCTACACGTGGAACACCGACGGCACCGGGGTCCGCGTCTACATACTGGACACCGGTATACTCACAGGACACAGTGAGTTCGGCGGTCGCGCGAGCTTCGGCTTCGATGCCTATGGTGGGAATGGTCAGGACTGCCACGGTCACGGAACACACGTCGCTGGAACCGTTGGCGGATCCGAGTATGGCGTGGCAAAAGCAGCCAGCCTGGTTGCCGTCCGTGTGCTGAATTGCCAGGGCAGCGGCACGTACAGCGGCATCATTGCCGGCATTGACTGGGTGAAGAACACTGCGCCAAAGCCGGCCGTGGCGAACATGTCGTTAGGCGGCGGCTTCAGCAGCTCGCTCAACACCGCGGTATCCAACGCCGTCAACAGTGGCGTGGTATTCGCCGTGGCGGCCGGCAACAGCAGCGCCAATGCCTGCAATTACTCGCCAGCCAGCACGCCAAACGCGCTGACGGTGGGGGCGACGGCCAGCACGGACGCGCGCGCCTCGTATTCGAACTATGGCACCTGCGTTGACATCTTCGCGCCCGGCTCGAGCATCACTTCCGCCTACTACACAAGTACCACTGCCACCGCCACGATGAGCGGAACGTCCATGGCGAGTCCGCACGTGGCGGGTGTAGCAGCGTTGTACCTGAGTACCAACCCCATCGCGACGGCTGCTCAAGTGGAGTCAGCACTGGAGGGGAGCGCGACTCCGAACAAGGTCACAAACCCCGGTACCGGCTCGCCGAACCTGTTGCTCTACAGCCTGGGTGGCACGTTTACTCCGCCGCCTGACGATGATCCGAGCGGTTTTGTGCTCAACGCGAACGGCTACAAGGTAAAGGGTCTCCAGAAGGCTGACTTGTCATGGAGCGGCGCTGCGGGCGCAAGCGTTAACATCTACCGCAATAACAACCTGATCGCCGGTCCAGTTGGCGGCGCCTCATATACCGACAATATCAATACAAAGGGTAGCGCCTCGTACAGTTACAAGGTGTGCGAAGTCGGCTCAACCACGGCGTGCTCAAACACTGTAACCGTGATATTCTGAGTTGAGATTCATTCCAACGAAAACGGACGCCCTCGGGCGTCCGTTTTTCATTCGGTCAAGATCCGTGTGATTCGTGTCATCCGCACAATTCGTGTCCCCCAGGTTTTCATTCATACTCGTAGCCTATCGAAGCGCCCCCGGAAACCCGACCAATCGACCTTGCTCCGGATTCCACAACGCAAGCCTGGGAGACAAGAATGGGTTTATTCGATTTCCTGAAGCCGAAACCCGCCGAGCCTTCACTTGCCGCGCAGGAGGCGCTGAGAACGGCGCTCGCGTCCCTGATCGAGCGACGAAACGGCCAGACAGTGGCCGCCTTTGATCAGGCGCTGTCCGCAGCGATGCTCCTGCTGGGCGTTCGCGAAGTCCCGTCGTCCATCTCATCCGGCGCGAATGTCATCGAGGAAGACACGGACGTCGCAATCCTCGAGTCGGCTACTCCGTCGGGTGATCGGGTCCTTTTCGCCTTCACCAATCCCGACGAGGTTCATGCGCGGAACCCCGATGTCGGTATCATTGGCCGGCCGTCGAGGGATGTCCTTCAGATGGTCATCGACGACGAATACGATTTGCTTGCCATCGACCCCGCGGGAAGAGTCCTCGAGCTTTCACGGTCAGACGTGGCTCGCATCCTGGCGAAGATGTGAGGGTCGGTGGACATGATGGCCTCCGTCTCGGAGTCAGCTGCTCACGCGAACCACTGGAAACAGGGCGGCTAATTCTGCCTGGCAGCGTCGAAGCCCACGAGCTGCCGCTTTTCCGGATCCCACAATTTGAGCGACGTCGTGCGAAGGCTCTTCCAGAACGTCAGTACCGGGACGTCACGGAACTCAGGCACCGATTCGTGCGCCGCCCTCAACCGGTAGTTGGGAATGCGCGGATCGACATGATGCACATGATGCCGGCCAATGCTCCCCGTGAACCACTCGAGCACACGCGGCAGCCGATAGAACGAGCTGCCATGCATCGCCGCCGTTACATAATCCCACTCTTCGTGGTGATCCCAGTGTGCGTGCTCGTGTTGATGCTGCACGTAGAACAGCCAGATGCCCGCCAGTGAGGCCAGGTACACCACCGGCAGGTACACCAGGAGCATCGCCCGCCAGCCCACCAGCAACGTCAACGCGCCGAGCATGAGAGCGATGACGAGGTTGGTGTAGTGCACACTCGACGCTTTCGCCGCGCGCGTCTCTTTCGATGATGCAGGGCGACGGTAGTGCACCATGAGGTACAGCGGGCCGATGACGAGCATCACGAACGCATTCCGGTAGAAGCGGTACTTGAACCGCTCCCAACGACTCAGCGCGCGATATTCGTCCACGGTGAGCGTGTCGATGTCACCATGCCCTCGGCGATCGAGGTCGCCTGACGAGGCGTGATGCAACGCATGATCGCGGCGCCACTGCGCGAACGGCGTAAGCGTCAACACACCGGTGATGAACCCGATGATTTCGTTCGCGCGCTTGGAGCCCGTGAATGAGCCGTGACTGCAGTCGTGCATGATGGTGAACGTCCGCACGAAGAGCAGCGCGGTGACCGGCAGGAGCAGAACGGTCAGCCACCAGGCGTTCCCGAGCCCCCAGAACATCAACGTGAACCCGAGGGTGAGCGGCACGAGCGTGTTCAACATCTGCCACGTGGCACGTCCGGCGTCACTCGTCCGGAAGGCGGCCGCGCGCTCCTGAATAGAACGCGAGCGTACGGCAGTGACGGGCTGGGTGGTATTGTCAGGCATCTAGGAACGGTAGCAAGGACAGGTCAAATCGCAAAGCACACACATACTACGCGTGGTAACGACTGGCGGCGTCATCCTATACTTCTGCGCGAATAATCTCAGGCCTTTTCCTGACTCGGAGCCTTCCTGCGGTCGATACCATCGCTTTGCGTGGCGGTCACATTAGCGTGCGCCGCGCCGTTCGTGAGGGAATCCCGTACCGAGTGCAACCGTGTGCTCGTAAGGCGTTGGCACGTGCCATCCAGCGGTGAGCGAGTCCTCCGCGTGTGGCTTGATGCGCAGGCGCAGGAGCTCGGTGGCTGGAACACGTACGGCCCACGACGGCTGCGACTTGCGCTGGATGAATGGAATTCAATCCGCCTTCCCGTGCGCCTCGTGCAGGCTTCTTCGGCGCGCGAATCAGATATCGTTGTGGACATCGTAGCCTCGCTCCCCACGGTCGACGACAGCGTGGCGCGAGACCAGGCGGGAATCACCAACCTGTCATACGAGCCATCGGGAAACATCCTCAAGGCTCGTGTGCTCATCGCGGTCGGGACGCCGATAGGACGGCGTTACCCGCTCGTCGCGCAGCAGGCGAACCTGTTGCACGAACTGGGACACGCGATCGGTCTCCCCCACGCGGCCGAAACGGGTGCCGTGATGGCCATGCGGCGCAGCAACTATCAACTGACCGGCTCAGATATCACGCTGGCGCGGAAGCATTACGCCCGCTGTCCCGGCGCCTAACGCGCAGCCGGTGTGTTCGGCGCGATGAAGTGGACGGTCTGCGTGGGGAAGGCGAGTGCGGTACCGGCCACCTCGACCACCCTCAGGAATTGCAACAACAATTCCTGCCGGATGGCCTGGAACTCGGCATAATCTTCGGTCTGGAACTGCGCCGAAACCTCGATGTCGAGCGATGACGCACCAAGGCCGCGGAGCAACACCGTCACGCCTTCGGGAAAGAGCTTCGGCTGCGCCCGGAGGACGCGCACGAATCCATCCAGCACCTGGCGCACCTGCGCCTCCGAGGTGCCGTAGACGAGGCCGATCATCGTGGCAAAGCGCAGCCGGTCGCGCGCCGTGTACGACTCGATCCGGCTGTCGGCAAGCTTCCCGTTAGGTATGGTGACGATGGTACGGTCCAACGTTCGGAACCTGGTCGACCGGAGCCCGATGCGTTCCACGGTGGCCTGGAAGTCTTCCACCCTGACCGTGTCGCCGACACGAAACGGCTGGTCGACACCGATGGAAAACGCGCCAAACAGGTTCTCCACCGTTTTCTGCGCGGCCAGCGCCAGCGCGAGGCCGCCGATGCCAAGACCGGCGATCAGGCTCGCCACCGGATAGCCGAGCGCGGACAGCACCGCCACGACCGCGATGGCGAAAATCGCGACCTTGGCCACCCGGGTGCCTAACGGGATCAGGGACCGCGACGGACCTGATCGCGCCCACATCGATTCGCCGAGCAGGTGGAATCCCACGTCGACGAGCCGGAACAACGTCCAGAAGAAGACGACGAAATAGCCGACGCGGATCAGGCGATACGGACGCCAATCGGTCGGCAGGCCAACGGAGGGGATGAGCGCCGCCGCCAGCGCCAGCGCCAGGGCGGCGCTCAACGGTCCCGCGAGGCGCGGGAGCAGGGCATCGTCCCACGTGGACCGGGTCTTCTTCACAAGCCGCGCTACCACCGCGCGGACCACACGGCCCAGGATATTGCCAAACAACACGCTGCCGGCCACGATCGCGACGATCGCCAGCCACTGGGACCAGGTCAGGCCGAGGGGCCCATTTGTGTCGAAAACCGGCATGATCAGAAGAGGGTCGAGGCTCGAGCCTCAACCCTGATGCTATCACATCCTCGCCTTCGACCGATCCTCATACGGACGCAGCCACCAGTCGAAAAACGTCCAGGTGCGGTTCCAGGAATCGATCTGGTCCGGTGAGTCGTCGCGCTCCCACGTGTCCGGGTTCACGCGGCGGTTGAACGTGTGGCCTGCGCTGGACGGCCCGGGCACGGGATCGACGTAGATCTTTGTCTCGGCGAGATCGGGCTTGAGCGCACGCAGCTTCCACACCAATTGCTGATCCTCGACGTAATCGACGTCGGTGTCGTTTGTAGCCACGTGCACGAGAATCGGTACCTTGAGTTTCTCGACGTGATACAACGGCGACCGCTCGATGTAGAGCTCCTTCTTTTCGTGCGGCAGTCCCAGGACTTCCTTCTGCGTCGAGAATTGCCACTGATAGCCCGGGCCCTTGTAGCCTAACCGGAATACGAGGTTCGACACCGGCACCATCGCCGCCCCGGCCTTGAATGGATGTTGTTCGCGGAAAAGGAGCAGCGATGCGATGTAGCCACCATGACTCCATCCCATGATGCCAATCCGCTCCGGATCAACGTGGGGCAGTGTCTTCAGGTACTCGACCGCGGACGCCACATCGTCGAGTTCCTTTCCGCCGTAGTCGATGGCGTTGTAATGGGCCGCACCAAATCCGGTGCTGCCGCGATACTCCGGTGCGATGATGACGTATCCGCGCTGAATGGCTTCCTTGACGAAGGGAAAGAGCCGGTAGCTCCACCAGCTTCCATGCACGCCGCCGTGAACCCAGACCATCGCTGCATGCCCACGCGCGCCGCGCTTCTGGAGTGGCTGATAGAGTGACGCTGGAATCTCCATGCCGTCGACGCTGCTCTTGTACTTCACGTTCGTGTATTGGAGTACGCCACGGCTCCTTGCGACCGTGGTGCTTTCGGCGACCAGGCGCTGCTGGATCTGCTGATCGAAGTTTGCCTGACGATGATCTTCGTGCCGATTGCTGACGAAGAGCTCGCGGGCGCGCGCCGTGTCTGTGATAACGGTCTGACTGCCGCGCCCACCGCGACCGCCTCGTCCACCAGCACGTCCGGCATCCTGTGCGTCGGCGGGCGACGAAAGAACCGACAGGACAGTAACGAGGGACATCGCACACGCTACGCGAACGAACGATGTTGAGCGACTGGGCATGACTCCGGCTCCCGACGCGAAGGGAATGGTCGTATCCAACGTGCCGGCAAAAGTTAATGAAGGGCGCCGAACGGAGTGAGCGGTCACGCCTCGTCGCCATCGAGGAAAATCGATTCCACCGGCTGCCCGAACAGTTTGCCGATCCGCAACGCGAGCGGGAGGCTGGGATCGTACTTACCCGTCTCGATGCTGTTGACGGTCTGTCGCGAAACGGCAAGTCGATCCGCCAGCTCCGCCTGCGACCAGTCGCGTTCGGCGCGCAGGACCTTGAGCCGATTCTTCACGAGTAGCGCCTCCGGGCGATCACCAGCCCGGCGAAGTACATCGGCGGCAGCATTGCCCAGACGTGCCGGTAACTCCAGTCGTCCCGGTTGAGCGTGATCGCGAGCTCCAGGAGGCCTAACGTCATGATCAGCAGCACCGCCAGCACGAACGCGATCGCCAGCGCCTCGAGCTGGATACGTTTCTCCAGCTCGTCGAGTTCACGTGCACCGCGGACGATCGTCACGAGTGCGGCGGCGGCGATCGGCGTGGGCGCCAGCGCCGCCACGACGCGCAGCCAGGTTGGCATGGTCGATTCCAGAACCCCGCGCGCGACGAGCCAGGTGACGAACCAGGCAGTGACCCAGAGACCGGGGCGTGAGAGCAGTGAGGTAGTCGAAACTGCGGTCTTGGCTGACATGAAAACTCCTGTAAAGGTACGTGGACCATAAGTAAAGTAACCTTTACATAAAGTCAAGCGCCATTTCCTCCTTTGAAGGGTCGGGCCGTTCGCGGAGTAACGGAAGGCTCGACCGATGCCGGCCCGTTCCCGGCCAGCTTGAAGCGGGAATTGAGAGTCTGCTGGCTGGGAACTCGTTAGGCGGGCCAGGACTCCTTGTCAATCTCGCGCGGATGATGCGGCCTCCACGGAAACCATTACCACTGAAACGGCGTAGGGGTGGCCGAACCACACCCCATTCGCATGACCTTCGCTCAACCCCTCCGACTCGCCTCGCGTTCACTTCGCCGCACGCCGGCGTTCACCGTGAGTGCAGTGCTGACGCTGGTGATTGGCCTCGGTGCGTCAGTCGCAATTTTCGCCGTTATCAATGGCGTGCTACTCCGCCCCCTGCCGTACGGAGATCCGGCACGGCTGGTGGGCGTCTGGCATGCGCTTCCCGGCGTCAATATCGAAAAGGGGAACCAGACCTCTGGCACGTACTTCACGTACAAGCGATTCGGGCGCTCCATCGAGAACATGGGTTTGTCGCAGCCTGGAGCGGTCAATCTCGCCGCCCCGGGATCGGGCGGAGAACCGGAACGAGTGCAAGGCGCCTTCATCACGGCCACCCTGATTCCGACGCTGCAGGTCAGTCCGCTCAAGGGCCGCAACTTCAGCGACGCTGAAGACATTCCGAACGGCCCACGCGTCGTCATCATCGGCGAACAGCTCTGGCGGACGCGGTTCGGATCCGACGCGAACATCGTCGGTCGGATGATCGAAGTGAACGGATTGTCGCGGGAAGTGGTGGGGGTCATGCCCGCGTCCTTCCGATACCCAGCGAGCGAGACACGCCTCTGGTTTCCGATGCAGCTCGACCCTAACGCGTCGTTTTCGGGCGGATTTAACTACGACGGTGTGGCGCGCCTTGCCGATGGCGTGACGATCGACGCCGCGCAGCGCGATTTCGCCACCGTGCTGCCGCGAATGGTCGAAATCTTCCCGAACATGGCGCCTGGCGTATCGACCCAGCTGGTGCTCGATCAGGCAAAACCAAGACCGATCCTGGTTCCGTTGCGCGAAGACCAGACAGCGTCGATCGCGGGAACGCTCTGGATGGTGGGGGCTGCCGCAGGACTCGTGCTGCTCGTCGCCTGTGCCAACGTCGCGAACCTCATTCTCGTGCGCGCGGATAGTCGCCACCGTGAACTCGCCGTGCGCGAAGCGCTCGGCGCCGGCCGCCGGCGGGTGTTGATGCACTTTCTCGCCGAATCCGTATTGCTGGCGGCGTTCTCGGGAGTGCTCGGGCTCCTCCTCGCATGGTTCGCGATCCGGACCCTGGTGGTTGCCGCTCCCGCGGCCATTCCGCGACTCGCGGAGCTCAGCGTCGATCCAAAGACGGTGATGTTCGCTGTCGCGGTTACGATCCTCGTGGCGTTCATCACGAGTGTGATCCCGGCGCTACGTGTGGGGCGGGCACCGCTTGCAAGCGCATTGCGTGAAGGGGGTCGTTCGGGAACCGTCGGCAGGAGTCAGCATCGGCTCCGCGGCGCGATGGTCTCCGTGCAGATCGCGCTGGCGCTCGTCGTCCTGGCCGGATCGGGACTTCTCCTCCGCTCCTTCCAGCGGTTGACCGCGGTCAAGCCCGGCTTTGACAGTCACAACGTCGCCACATTCTGGATCTCGTTGCCCCGCGCTCGTTATGCAAACGACTCCGCGATCGTGCAGTTCTGGTCGAACGTGGTCCAGCGCACCGCGGCCGTGCCGGGTGTCCGCTCGGTGAGCATCGCCTCGCGGTTGCCGCTTCTGCAAAATGGCATGAACCAGAATCCATTCTACGCGGAAGGTGACGCCGAGTCGGCGACAAAGATCCCGCCGCTTCAACTCTATTCCAACGCGGACGGCAAATATTTCGAGACGATGGGCATTCCTGTGCTGGCCGGCCGCACGTTCCACCCCCTCGGCGTCCAGCGATCCGGTGAGGCGATTGTCAGTCAG
>DASRPK010000076.1:0-2073 GCA_035646395.1 Gemmatimonadaceae bacterium
TGAGTCAAGTTCGCGCCATGTGTCTCTCAGCAGCTCCGTCGGCATTCGTCTCGCGTCAGGTTCGTGTTCGGACTTGAGGCCCTCGTCGAATGTGGCCGGCATCCAAGGCT
The DNA here is from genome assembly GCA_035646395.1 of Gemmatimonadaceae bacterium. Classification (GTDB taxonomy): domain Bacteria; phylum Gemmatimonadota; class Gemmatimonadetes; order Gemmatimonadales; family Gemmatimonadaceae; genus JABWBJ01. Next base: position 111 of record DASRPK010000076.1, read on the forward strand.
TGTCGAGCCATCAAGGACAGCCTCAAACCCCGCTTGGTGAGTCCGTAGTGAGTCCGTAAACACAGACGCCCTGCCAAGAGTGGCGAGGGCTTTGCCGTAAACGTCGTGTTATCAATGCGTTACGAACTGGGGCGGGTGGATTCGAACCACCGACCTCCTGATTAACAGTCAGGCGCTCTGCCAGCTAAGCTACACCCCAACAATCACATATCCTCGAACACGTAATCTGATCGGACCCGCCCACCCGAGGCAACCGGTCAGAGATTGGCTCGCACTGCCCGCTATTCCTTCTGGCAGCGTCGGTCTGTCGCTGGCGCCTTACGACTCGATGGGGGACGCGGTCATCCGTGGGATTTCCCGGCGGCGCAGCGTACCACGCAGCGTCGTGCCAGGCGCGATCGTGTTGAACACCGTGCCGAACTTCCGGATGTTGGTGTGCAGTAGCTCGAGCCGCTGGTCCGACTCGTCGCTGTCGACGACGATCTCGTAATCGATGGACTCGAGCCGCGGCGGCGAGTCCTGGCGAATCGCGTGGACGCTGAGGGAAACCCCACGCAGCGCGAAATGCAGCATTGGCGTGACGCGCTCAATCCCCTTCAGCATGCAGGCCGCGAGCGCCGCGAGGAGCAGTTCGGCGGGATTGAGCGCATCGCGGCGCCCCGCGAGGTCCGTGTCGAGGGGAAGCTCAGCGTCCTTGCAGCGAGCCAGGCTCCCGTGCGCGTCGATGCGCTCGGCGGTGACGGTGAACTCGAGTCTCGGAGCGCCTGTCGTCACGTCGGCGGGATGTGTGAACCTCAGCCGGGCGGCTTTCGGTGATCCATCCCCCCGGCACGATGGTCCTTCCGCTGGAACGCCATGAACTCGCGGATCGCGTTGAGGGCTTCCGGATCCTTCGTGACGATCCGCAGCTCGCCACCGCGCGGCAAGTCGCGGTATGTATAAGAAATCGCTCCGCGTTTAGCTGCCATGACGCTGGTGCCGGGCACCTGCTGCATGTGAACGAATGCCGGCGTACTGAAATCACCGGACTTGAACGCCTTCGCGATCTCGTTGAGGTGCGCGCGAATCTGCGCCACGCCCGCGGTGTCATCCACATCGCGTTGCAACTCGATTCGGCCGCCATCTGGCAGCGCATCGAACTTGTGCGTCGAGGTGTACTGGTCGACACCCATCGCCTTTTTGCCGCGCTGCTGCACCCCGGCAAAAGCGGTATCGGCGCTACCGCTGGCGTGACCTGCGTGGCTCGCGTGGCTCGCGGCGGCTGTGTCCGGGCGCGCATTCGCCATGCCGCCGTGCATCATGCCGCCATTCTTCATCATCCGTTCGTGCATTGCGATCATGCCGCGCTGAACGAGATCGGTCACTTCCGCCGCATGTTCCTGGAGCGCGGCGACGACCGCCGAATCCGTTGACGTCTGCACCACCACCACGCCCTTCGCGGTCAACTCGGTAACCGTGCGGATCTTGTCCTTGCCGCGATAAATCGCGCGGAGCGCAGCGCTTTCGATCGGCAACCCCGGGTCATCCCCAGCACCGACGCGTTTATTCATACTGGTGACGTGCTCGCGGAGGCGCCGCACCATCAGCGAATCATCAGACTCCGTGACGGTGCGAATGCCGTCGGGCAGGTTCGTCACGGAACGCGTGATGCGGTCATGGTTGACCACCAATTCGTGAATCAGGGCCATTTGCGCCATCGTCGTCGAATCGTGGAGCATGCCCATCATGCCACCGCGCATCCCCATGCCGCTCGTGCCCTGAGCGGCCGCAACCGAGGTTGTCAGAGAGAGGCCGCCGACAACGAGAGCGGCAGAGAGTCGTGCTGTGCGATTTCGCAACATGATGTTGGCCGAGAGAATGTGTGGCGTACTGGAGGCCCTTGATGAGCCAGTTCGATCATCCGCTGAGGGTCCTTCCAAACATAGACGTTCTGAGTGCGCTGCCTCGTAAGGGGAGTCCCTAC
>DASRPK010000077.1:0-3628 GCA_035646395.1 Gemmatimonadaceae bacterium
GACGCGAGTTACGCAGCCAATGCCAGGTTGTTGTTGGCAGTTGTGATTTTCCCGAGAGTTTTACCAGGGCTCAGGAGGCCTGGGCACGCTGCCACAGCTTCACCGACCCCGTCGAAGCCAAGTCGCCCCCGTAGGTCTGACCTAAACGTAGCGGCTTTGTCCTGAATTTCAACGAGTTGACACGTGCGAATTAACGTGAAGCAGAGATTGGAATGATTTCAGCGACAACAACTTGCGACGTTTACCTGAAGCGAGCCCTGTCGCCGCTTCTGGGGCTCGCGGTGGGGTGCGCCTACGCGGAACGGAAACCGAGCCTTGACCAGGTTTTTCCCACGTCCGTGTTGAGAGTTGAGACCGCTATCCACAGAAATCTCGTGGAAAACTCCATCGCGATCACGAGTGTGAGACAGCCGGGCATCATCTTCGGGGCCAACGATTCAGGGCATGAACCGTGGCTGTTTGCTTTCGACTCGTCAGGCAGGGGCCGCGGGGTCTTTGAGATCGTTGACGCCAGCAATAGGGATTGGGAAGCGGCAGCCCGGGGGCCGTGTGCGAGCAGCGACAGCACGCCTTCCTGCATCTACATCGGCGACGTCGGGGACAATGACGCTCGGCGCCGGTATGTCACGATCTACCGCATCGCCGAGCCTGAGGCGTTGACCTCACCTCCGGGTAATGCCGTCCCGGTTCCGGTGCTGGGCCGCGTGAACATCCGCTACGCCGATCGCCCGCACGACGTGGAAGCGATGTACGCCACGGCCGATGGATCGGTCTTCCTGATTACGAAGCGTCGTCTGCTCAACGCCCAGCGTCGGCCGAGGTGGAGTCTTATCTACAAGGTTCCGCCCTCGGCGTGGGACTCGTCAGGCATCGTGACGGTGCAGCTGGTCGACAGCCTGCCAATCGTGCCTGGCGAGAGCCGGGGACGGCAGGTGAACGACGCCTCGCTGTCGGAGGATGGGAAACTGCTCGCGGTGCGCACCTACGCCGAGGTCTTCATATTCCGCGTCGACTCGGCGACGGGCCTGCCGGAGGCGGGCCAGTTGCCACTTCCCTGCACCCTGATGGGACTCGATCAGGAACGGGCAGAGGGGGTAGCTTGGTGGTGGGACGGGCGCCGCCTGTTGCTTACCAGCGAACGCCGGAACGCTCCCCTTCATGTCATCGCTTGCCCCTTGCCCCAGAGCTAGGGGTCAGACCGGGGTCAGACCGGGGTCAGACCCCATTCTGACCCCGGTCTGACCCCATTCTGACCCCGTCACGTACACGAGCGTCAAAAGTCATGCCCTCGAAAAAGAAAAAGGGAGTTGCGAGACCCGCACCGCGACCGGCGACGCCGAAGGCCACGCCTGTTGTCAACGCGCCAACGAGCGCCCGCACGGCACGTGAGCCCGTCGATTTTTCCCGGGCCCTGCTCAACGCATGGCGCGTCAACGACCGGATCACGCACGAGCTGCTGGCCCTCGTTGCGCCGCACATCTGGCGCGCTTTCCCGCAGTCCTCCAAACGCCGCAACATCGCCACCAGCTTCGCGCACATCCACAACGTGCGCTGCATGCGCATCAAGATGAGCCACAGTACGGTTGCGGTGCCGGAACGACTCGACCGCGCGGAGATCACGCCCGACGACGCGAGGAAAGCGCTCGCCGAAAGCGCGGACGCCATGGCTGCCCTCATTCAGCTCGGGCTCGATGCCGGCGGCCATGTGCCTAACTACCATCCCGACGTGGTGGCGCTCGTCTGCTACGCGATCACCCACGAGGCGCACCATCGGGGCCAGATCTCGCACTGGTGCCGCGAACTCGGCGTCCCCATCACGCCGGAGCAGTCACTCGCGATGTGGGAGTGGGATAAGCTGCACAAGAAGGTGAACCGTGAGTGAACAGCGACGAGCGATCAGCGACTGCAGATCGAGCGTTAGTCGCGGGAGTTGATGCGCGTCGCCGCGGCGGCCGCGCCAAAACCGTTGTCGATGTTGACTACCGTAACACCCGCCGCGCACGAGTTGAGCATGGTGAACAGGGCCGCGAGTCCACCAAGACTGGCACCATAACCAACGCTCGTGGGGACGGCGATCACGGGACAGGCAACCAGGCCACCGACGACAGACGGCAGCGCTCCGTCCATTCCCGCAACGACGATGACAACTCCGGCTCGCGTGAGCGCATCACCCTGCGACAGGAGGCGGTGGATCCCGGCCACCCCCACGTCGTTGAGCCGCGCCACACTGTTGCCCATAGCGATCGCGCTCTCCGCCGCTTCTTCTGCGACGGGCAGGTCACTGGTTCCGGCGGTAATGATGAGAATGGTGCCGCGCTTTACGTCCGGCGTGTACGTCCCGATCCGCACAGTCCGCGCTACATCGTTCACCACGGCATCGGCAAACCGCTCGCGCAGCGCCTGACGAGTCGCCACATCGGTCCGGGTCACAAGCGCCACCTGTGCGTGCGCCATGAGCCGCTCCGCGATGGCGACGACCTGCTCGGGATTCTTCCCTTCCCCGTAAATCACCTCGGGGTAACCCTGCCGCAGCGCCCGATGGTGATCCACGGTGGCGAAGTCGAGCGTCTCGAACGGCGCCAGGGAGAGCTGTCGAACCGCCTGTTCAGGATCCACTTCGTTTGACGCGACCCGCCGCAACAGCTCAAGAACGCGCGCTCGATCCAAACTCACCGTCCCTCGAGCATACTCCAGGCTCGGGAAAACATTTCACCACAGGGAACACAGGGAACACAGGGAACACAGGGAGCACCAGGAGCACCAGGAGCACCAGGAGCACAAGTGACGTTGCGATGACGGCGCTCGCAAACTTGCGCACATGGAGCTCAATCATATTACTGGTTTGATCGTACAGTCGGCGATCAAGGTTCACAGAATACTCGGTCCAGGGCTCCTCGAAAGTGCATACCGCGCGTGCCTGCGTCATGAGCTCGTCAAACTCGACTTGCAGGTCGACTCGGAAGTTGTCGTTCCACTTGTGTACGACGGGGTGGCACTCGAGGTCGGATACCGAATGGACCTATTGGTCGAATAGACCGTGATCGTGGAATGCAAGGCAATCAAGAAATTGTCAGCGGTTGACGAGGCTCAGCTCCTGTCTCATCTCACCCTCGCTAATAAACCAGCGGGACTGTTGATCAATTTCCACGTGTACCGGTTGATCGACGGAATTAAACGAATGCTCAACGGTACTCCGCCGAGAAATGATTAGCCCTGTGTTCTCTGTGTTCCCTGTGGTTGAGCCTTTTCGGGAGCGTTTAGCTCGCGACAAGCTCCTTCGAAGCGCAACTCGCGTAACTCCGCAGGTAATCCGCGAAAATACCTTCGACCTCGGTTAACTCATTCACGGCATGCAGGCGACGGCGCAGGTCGGCGGAATCCGGCAGACCCTTCACGTACCAGCCGAGGTGTTTGCGGAACTCGATCGCGGCCCCGCGACGATCATGCTCGTAGGCTTCCGCCATGCGGGCATGCTTGAGCGCAATCGCGAATCGCTCCTGCACGGGTGGCGCGGACGGAACGGGAGTGCCATCCAGCATTGCACGCACCTGCGAGAAGATCCACGGCTGGCCAAACGATCCACGTGCGATCATGATCGCGTCGCAACCGGTCTGCCGGTGCATGCGAA
>DASRPK010000078.1:0-34903 GCA_035646395.1 Gemmatimonadaceae bacterium
GCGCTTGACGAGTGGGAGGTACTTCGCGAGCGTTGCCTTGTAGTCGACGCCATGCAGGTTCGGGTCGTAGAACCAGTCGCGCTCGAGGCGCCAGGCATCGACGAAGATCTGGCGGAAATCGTCCCGCGTGTCGATCGGGAATGTCCAGCCGGTGAGGTCCACCCGGCTGTCATTGATGTTGGCGACCTTCGTCGGCTTGGCGTCGATTACGTGCAGGTTGGTGCCCTTGGAGATCAGGATCTTCTTCCCGTTCAGCGAAAGCTGCGCGCTCCGAATGGCGTCCACGACCACCACGGGCTCCTGCCGCTCATTCGTCAGGCGCAGCGCGACCAGGTCAGTGTTGGCATTCGCGCCGGACGCAGTCGACGTGAAGAACAGCGCCTCTGCGTTCACCGCCAGCGTGCCGTAGTTGCCTGACGCGACGGGCACGCGACGGAGCCGCAACGGAAGGCCATCCAGGTCGATGCGAACCTGGCGCGTATTCGCCGCCGCCGACGTATCTCGAGGCGGTGGCGGCGTTGGACGAGCCAGTTCATCGTCAGGCTGGAACGGCGAGCGCAATCCGGCGCGTAGCGCCACCTGGTAGATCTCGATCTCCTTGTCGAAGAACGGCTCCGGACGGCGATTCCCCCATGGCGCCTGCACCAGGGTTTGCAGGTTGCGATCGGACAGGTAGTAGATGAACTCACCCTTCGGATCCCACGCCGGCGCGTAACTGTTCGTGCGATCCGATGTCAGCGCCACGCTGCGTCCCGACTCCACGCTGAAAATCTTGATCTGCTGGAACGTGTTAGGCGCAATCATGACGTAGGCGAGCCATCGTCCGTCCGGCGACCAGGACATCGCACCGATCCCCTGGCGGTTCTCCGAGACCTTGCGCGGTTGTTTCGTCGCGACGTCCATCACCCACAGGTCGCGATTGTTGTCGTCCCAGGCGATCCATTTGCCATCGGGCGAGGGGGCGCCGCGGAACTTCAGGATGGTCCCATCTCTCGTCAGGCGCTCCTCATTCCCGACGCCGTTCGCGGGCACCCGGGCGAACTCCAGTTCACCCGTTTCGTCGGTCAGTGCCAGGAGCGACTTGCCGTCGGGCATGAACACGGCATCGCTGAACCGCACACTGTCCTTGCGCGAAGCCCGCACGAAGCGGCCGGTTTTCACCGGGGCAACAAAGACGCGCCCGCGCGCCGTCAACGCAATCCGGTCCCCGTCAGGCGAGATGTGCGTACCGGTGAGGTAGTCCATCGGGTTCGTCACCCAGTTCTCCCGGAGCTGGTCCAGATCCGACGAAAGTGTGATCGGAACCATCTTCGTTTGACCCGTCGCGACATCGAGCAGCCAGAGATCGGCGCCTGACTGGTAGACGATGCGGCCGCGATCGAGCTCAGGCCCTTTTACGTCCCAGCCGGAGTGCTTCGTGAGTTGCTTCTTGTCGGTGCCGTCTTCCTTCATCGACCAGATGTTCATCGTGCCATCACGGTCGCTGACGAAATAGACGCGTCCATTCCACCACATCGGCGAATGACTTTCACCGTTGTAATCGCCCGTCAGCTCGACAGCTTCAGGCGTGCCGGTGGTGAATTTCCAGACGTCGCGGGCGGTACCGCCGGTGTAACGCTTGGTGACGTTGTTATGGAACGCTGGCCTGACGAAATAGATCGTGCGGCCGCTGGCGTCGTATGCGCCTTCTGAAGCGCCGGCGAGCGGAACGAGATTCCGCGTTCCCGTTCGCAGGTCGAGTTGGACCATGCCTGGTTTCGGAATGCCGGCGTAATTCACCGTCGTATAGACCAGCTTTCCGTCCGGTGTCCACGTCGTGGCATTCGCGTTATCGCCGTCGTACGTGCGACGAATCGGCGCCCCACCGGTGATCGGCATCGTGTAGAGTGCCGCCAGTCCTTCGTACCGCGCGGTGAACGCGAGCGTGCTGCCATCAGGCGAGATCGCTGGGCTCGACTCTTCGTTCGCGTGACTCGTCAGGCGACGGGCCAAGCCTCCGGTAATCGGCACGGTCCAGAGATCTCCCTCCGCGGCGAAAACGATTGTTTCACCCTGGATCGCAGGCGATCGGTAAAAGCCGAGTGTGCCGGAAGGTGCGGGCGACTGGGCAGCGGCAATGCCCCCGGAAACGAGAGCGGCGACAATCACGAAGCGCTTCATGGAGATCCTCGGGTTGATAAGCGCAGAGCGCAGGGCGCAAAGATAGGGCGGAGGGAGATTCAGGGCAGAGGCCGGCTTAGGGCCGAGTCGGGGCATGGGGCACAGGGCATGGGGCATGGGGCACGGAGGGCTGATGCAGAAAACTCACTGTGGGTTTCCTCAGACCCCATGCCCCAAGCCCCATGCCCCATGCCCGTGCTGAGACAGCCGGTTCGTCCCATGGGCTCAAATCCCACCCCCTTTGGGCTTAGAACTTTTCAACGACACCAGCTGGCGTCCAGAAGCGCGCTTTCTAGGCCAAATCTCATGAAATTCCCCGCCTCAGGGGGTGAGCCTCGACCCTCCTTCCGGTTAGATTGAAGCTCACCCGTGGAGAGGTAGAGCATGATCGAGGCGTTTGAATTCGCGGATGGCGACAAGACATACCGTTGCCAGGTCCGCACGCCGGCAGGCAGTGGTGAGTCGTGGTGGTGGTTCACCGTTTCCGGCGACCAGCAGAACTACGCACCCTTCCGGGCCGAGAAGGGCGACACCAAGAAGAGCGTTCAGCCGCGCGTCGTCAGCTTCTACAAGCACCGCTTGGCGAGACTCGCCGAGCCACCTGTGCAGCGCAATCGCGGCCGTCCGCCTGGAAGCAAGAACCAGACGACGACTGAGGCGACTGAGGCCACTGAAGTTACGGCCTGATCGATCGTTACATCAATTGAAAGCAATAGCGGGGCTGCGGATTCCTTTCTGCAGCCCCGCAACGCGTTCCAGGACATCGCCAGGCACGAGAAGGCTGTCGGCGATCGCAGCGATCTGCTCCGCGTCACGCCACGCCCGCTCCAAAGCGGCCAACTCTCCGTTCAAGGCGCGACGCTCCCCATCTTCCTGCAACGACATCTCCAAAGCCAGACGGTTTTCGACCCGCAGCTGTGTGAAGAATCCGCTGGCGCGGTTGGCTTTTTCGAGCGCTTCATTGATGTAATACTCGGCACTCCCCGCGCTGTCGATCATCTCGATCGCGCCGGTTACTTGATTCTGGTCGCCTCCAAAGGGACTCAACGCTGGGATCACGTGAGCGATCACGCGACGGACTTCAGGGCCACGCAGTAACTCGACGCCTTCAGAATGATGGAAGGCCAGCCCGTATTTCCGCGGCCCGCCGTCGGGAAAAATGCGCATCGCCTCGGCGTGGTCCTGTGTGAGGATTCGCAGACGATCGCCGACCCTGATTTTCGTGGCCCGGCGGCGTTTATGTCCCTCATCGCCGATCCAGAGTCCGGCGGCGTAGGCCATCGCAAAGGCCAGCCCTCCGAAACCCGCGACCGCGATTCCCGCCGTCAACCCGAGTGCTCCGGTGACGACGCCTCCAGCGGCCAGCCCGGTTCTTACGCGTCGCTTCGAGAAGCGCCTTCCATACCGCCAGGCAGCGAACTCCGGCCACAGCGGTTTTCCAATACGGATGAGCGTAACTCCGCTGCGCAATTCGGCGAGCCCGATGTTTTCAGTGGAGATCCGGATACGCGTGCGGCGAAACTGACGTTCACATTCGTCGATCGCTTCCCAGCGCTCCTCGAGTGCCGTGAGATTCCACCTCGCGCAGTGGGCACAAACCACCCATAGCCGTCCCTTGCTGCTGTCAAAAGCGAGCCGTTTTCCTACCTCGAACTTTGAAAGCAGCTCATTGCGGCCGAGATTGCCGTGGCAATAGAGGCAGGATGAATACATGGCGCTACGCTACTGGCGGTGCTGGTCGGGGGATAGATCAGGTTTTGCGACGTCGCGTTAACAAACGATGAAGATGACACCTGTCGGGACTGAGTGAACGGCGACAGCGTTGAGGCCGTAATTGTCCGAGCCAAATGGAGATGTTCATGAAACGGTCTTCCGTTCGTAAGCGCCTGACCCTCGCCTTCGTTCTGGTCGTTGCCGTAGCAGGTTCGTCGGCAGCTCAGGCTCCCTACTATCCGTCTTCCAGCAGCTGGGAGAAGCGGACCGCCGAGCAGGTTGGGCTGTCGCAGTCGTCAGTCGATTCTGCGGTGAAGCTCGCTATCGCTGCCGAGTCCACCACTCCCCGCAACCTGCTCGAGAATCACGTCGCGTCGTCGTTCGGTCGTGAGCCGCACAGCGAAGCGGTCGGCCCCTTCACCGTGCGCGGTGGCTCGTCTGGCCTGATCATCCGGCGCGGCTACATCGTCGCTGAATGGGGGGATGCTGATCATCCCGAAAACACTTTCAGCGTCACGAAGAGTTTCGTCTCGACGACGATCGGGCTGGCGTATGATCGCAAGATGATCCGGAACCTCAACGACCCGGTACGACTGTACATGCCGCCGGTCGTGGCCCTCAAGGGCGTACCGTCAGGCGCGGCGGCCCTCGCTCCCGTCCCGCCTAACGCCATGGGCGCCGCGAATGGCGCAAGGGACTCCAGCCCGAAAGGTGTGGCGTACGACGCCTTCGACGTACTCGAGCCCTTTGAATCGGAGCACAACCGCAAGATCACGTGGGACCACTTGCTCCGTCAGACGAGCGACTGGCAGGGGACATTGTGGGGAAAACCTGACTGGGCTGATCGTCCGCAGGGAGACGTGGAGCAGTGGAAGGTCCGGAAACGCAATGAGCCAGGAACCGTTTACACCTATAACGACGTGCGGGTGAATGCGACCGCACTCGCCTCCCTCATGGTCTGGCGTCGTCCGCTGCCACAAGTCCTGCGCGAATACGTGATGGATCCGATTGGCGCATCGAACACGTGGAGCTGGTACGGCTACGACAATTCCTGGATCGTGGTCGACGGCCAACTCGTGCAATCGGTGGCCGGCGGCGCGCATTGGGGCGGCGGCATGATCATCAACGCCCGGGATATGGCGCGCTTCGGGTTGCTCACGCTGCGTAACGGAAAGTGGGGCGACAAGCAAATCCTGTCCGAGGAATGGATACGCCTGGCGACGACGCCCGGGGTGAGCACCGGCTACGGATTCATGAATTACTTCCTGAACACGGGACGCCGCGCGATGCCGAGCGCGCCCGAACAGTCGTACCAGCACCGCGGCGCCGGGAACAACATCATCTACGTCGATCCGGTGAACGATCTGGTTGTTGTGGCCCGCTGGATCAACAGTGTGCGGTCGATGGATGGGGTGATCAAGCAGCTGCTGGTGGGGATCAACTAGGGCATGGGGCATGGGGCACGGGGCATGGGGAACGGCTGACCCCATGCCCCAGGCCCCATGTCCCATGCCCCATGCCCCAGGCCCCATGCCCCATGTCGAAATGCTCGGACTCCATTCGACTAATCGGTCATCAGGGACCACTCACAGCCAAGGAGACCACCCATGAAATACCTCTGCCTCATCTACGAAAACGAGAAGACGTACGAGACCATGCCCAAGGAAGAAGCCGACGCGGTCTTCGGCGAATACTTCTCTTTCACAGAAGGCATCAAGCAGAGTGGCAAATACGTTGGCGGCGAAGCGCTGCAGCCGACGCAAACAGCGACCACGGTCCGCATCCGCAACGGAAAGTTGGCGACTACCGACGGTCCGTTCGCGGAGACGAAGGAGCAGCTCGGCGGCTACTACCTGATCGAAGCCCAGGATCTGAACGACGCGATTCAGGTTGCCGCGAAAATTCCTGGCGCACGCTATGGCGCGGTCGAAGTCAGGCCGATTGTGGACTTTAGTCAACAGCAGGCTTGAACCAGCGCGCAGCGAGCAGCGATAGGCGAGTAGCAGGCGATTAGCGATCGGCGATTAGCGAGCAGCAAGCGATCAGGACATGGGTACAGGACCCGGCTAATTGCTAATCGCTTGCTGTTCGCCGGTCGCTGCTCGCTGCCTGCTTGCTATTCGCTGTTCGCTTGTCGCTGCTCGCTCTCGTTACTTCCACCATGCCCGTCGATCTGGACCACGTCCGCTCGCGGATCGACGAGATTTACCGATCCGACTCCCGCCGCGTCCTGGCGACACTGATCCGGCTTCTTGGCGATTTCGATCTCGCCGAAGAAGCGCTGCAGGATGCGTTTTCGGCGGCGCTCGAGCGATGGCCACAGGACGGGATTCCGGCGAATCCGCGCACATGGCTGGTATCGACCGGGCGTTTCAAGGCGATCGACCGGCTGCGCCGGCGTGCGACGTTCGACACGACCCTGGCGCCCGTGCTGCGCCGGGTCGGCGACGCGGTCGAGCAGCCCGAGTTGGATGACGACTCCGTCCAGGACGATCGGCTCAGGCTGATCTTCACCTGCTGTCACCCCGCGTTAGGCATGGACGCACAGATCGCCCTCACCTTGCGCGAGGTGTGCGGCCTGACCACCGAGGAGATCGCGCATGCGTACCTGACGCCGCCGCCGACCCTTGCCCAGCGCATCGTGCGGGCGAAAGCGAAGATCCGCGATGCCCGGATCCCGTACCAGGTCCCGACCCGCGCTGACTTTGCGCCCCGGCTCCAGAGCGTGCTTCACGTGATCTACCTCGTGTTCAACGAGGGGTATTCGGCTTCGTCAGGCACGGCCATCACGCGGCATGACCTCTCGGCGGAAGCGATCACGCTGGGACGATTGCTCGTTGAGCTGATGGAAGAGCCGGAAGCAATCGGACTGCTGGCGCTGATGCTCCTGCACGACGCGCGCCGGGCGGCACGCGTGTCACCGGACGGAGAGCTCGTCCTGCTCACGGAACAGGATCGTTCCCTCTGGAATCGCAAGCAGATCTACGAAGGGTGCAATCTCGTGGAGCGAGCGTTGCGCTCGGGACGTTATGGCGCGTATTCGCTGCAAGCAGCCATTTCCGCCGTGCACGGTGAGGCGAAAACCGCTGATGCAACGGACTGGCCGCAGATCGTTGGCCTGTATGACGTGCTGATGCGGATCGAGCCGACTCCCGTCATCGAATTGAATCGTGCCGTCGCTGTGGCGATGAAAGATGGACCGGACAAGGGGTTGGAGCTCATCGACGCGATCTTCGGTCGTGGTGAGCTGAACGACTACACCTTCGCGCACTCGGCACGCGCCGACCTGTTGCGTCGTCTCGATCGCCGCGCCGAAGCGCTCGCCGCCTACCAACGCGCGCTCGAACTGACAACGCAGGAACCGGCGCGGCGCTTCCTCTCCCGCCGAATTCGGGAGCTGGACCAGCGGTGAGCTCGCTGGCGCGACCCTCACGAGTCACTTCGCGGTACAACTCACGGGCGATTGTAAATCCGCCCGGTTCAGGCTGTATTGCCGGGGAATCCCACGATGGAGCTTCCGATGCTTATCACGAAATCCATAACCGTCGCCCGTCCACGTAGTGAGGTTTACGCGTTCTGGCGCGATTTCGAGAACCTGCCGCGCTTCATGCATCACGTGGAGTCTGTCCAGAACCTCGGCGGCGGCCGCTCCCACTGGGTTGCGAAGGGGATCGCCGGCACGGATCGTGAGTGGGATGCCGAGCTGGTGGAAGACAAGCCTAACGAACGCGTCTCGTGGCGGACTATCGGTGACGACAACACCGCCCGGCATACGGGTACCGTCTCGTTCCTGTCGGTCGGCGATAGCGCCACCGAGGTTCGCGTGGACATCGAATACGACCCGCCGGCCGGCGCGTTGGGCGCGTCCCTGGCACGACTCTTCGGCGAGGAGCCGAGCCAGCAGATCGAGGAAGACCTGGAACGCTTCAAGCGCGTGCTCGAGACTGGTGATACCGAGCGGTCGTACCAGCGCACGGAAGGCGTTGCCGACATCGGCGTGCCGCATCAGGAACCCGTAGAACCAAAGAATCGCGAAGTCGACCCAGACCTTCGCTTCTAAAGGAAGGGATCAGAGTCGGGGTATGGGGCACGGGGTATGGGGCATGGGGCTCGGGGAACAGCTCCCCCCCATGCCCCATGCCCCATGCCCCATGCCCCCGTGGCCCCGGGTTCAGAATTCGCGGCGGACGGACTTGGCGGTGCTGTCCGATACGAGGAGCCATCCCGGTTTGTCCTTTACCCCGCGGACCAGGACCCACCAGCGCGTCACTGGATCGCGAACAACAGAGACGCTTTCCCGGCCGAACCCGGGACAGGGCTGCGCGTCAATAACGCTGTTCTGCACACGGACGAAACAAGTTCCTTCCGCACGGTACTGCAGGAATTCCACGGTTGACGACGCAGCCAGCGGGATGGAGATCTCAGCCTCGTTAGGCCTATAGTACCGGTCGAGCGTGAGGTGTTGCACGTGGCCGAGGTCGCGACCCTTCAGCTCGAGTGAGCTGTGGGTCCGGATCGTCCCGGATTCAATGGTCTGATATCGTGTCGAGTCGAACGCGACACGTTGCCCGACTCGCCCGCGGAGTGTGTCGACAACACTGGACGTGGGATCCGGCTCCGAATACACAGGAAGCGCCGGGCGTCGCATTTCGATGACCGGGATCCCTTCCCCCGGCCACAAGTCGGACGCGAACACAACGCTCTCCGCCGCGCGCGCCGAAGACGCCAGCAACGGTTCACCCTGCCCGGTACAGCCGGCGATCCAGAGCGCGCAAAGTTGCACCACACCGTCGCGGGTTTTCATGCCGTGTGCGTACCCCGGCGTTTGCAGATCCGGCCTCACAGTTGACCACCGCTACCGCTCGGTCCGTCACCGCAGAGAGTCCGTCCCCTTGCACTTCTACAAGAGTTCGGATACCGTCGTTCCTGTAGAAGCCGGAGGGGAGACGAATCCCCCCCATCTGCCCGCCTGCCCGCCAATGCCCCCCATCGATCTCCCCCAGGGAACCCTCGACCTCCTGATCCTGAAAGCGCTCTCCCTGCAGCCGATGCATGGATGGGCGATTTCGGAACGGTTGCACCAGGTCTCTCGCACGACGCTGCAGGTGCCGCAGGGGTCCCTCTACCCGGCGCTGCATCGCCTCGAACGACGTGGTCTCATCAAGGCCGAGTGGGGCGCCTCCGACAACAACCGGAAGGCGAAGTACTACGAGTTGACCCGCGCCGGCCGGAAGCAGCTCGCCGCCGAAACCGACGCCTGGGAGCAGCTGACCACCGCGGTGGCCCTCGTCCTCGACCAGGCCTGAGGCCGGACCTAACGATGCGACAAGCGCTCAACGACCTACGGTACCGCCTGCGCGCCCTGTTCCGGCGTGACGCGATGGATCACGAGCTCGAAGCGGAGCTGCAGTTCCACCTCGACAAGGAGGCCGACAAGCATGTTCGTGCCGGCCTGTCGCCTGACGAGGCGCGGAGGCGGGCCCGAGCATCCTTCGGAGCCAGGGAAGGCGTGAAGGACGACACGCGGGACGTGCGCGGACTGGTGGCCCTCGAGACCCTGGTGCAGGACGTCCGTTATGCGGCTCGCGGTCTCACGGCCCGCCCGGTTTTCACCGCCGGCATTGTCCTGACCCTGGGCCTCGGCCTCGGCGCAAACGCGGCAATGTTTGGCATCGTGGATCGCCTGTTGTTCCGGACGCCCGATGATTTGCGTGATCCGTCGACGCTGCATCGCGTCTACACGTCGTTCCTGGCCGACGGCGAAAAGCGGATCGATCGAAACCTCGCGTTTCCCGTTTACCTGGATTTCGCCCGGGCATCGCGCTCGATCGAGGCATTTTCGGCCTTCCAGACGTTGCAGACGGCGGTTGGCGATGGTGCGGAGACTGAACAGATGCGAGTCACCGTCGCCAGCGCGAACTACTTTCCGCTTTTCAACGCCCGGCCGATACATGGACGATTTTTTAACGCGTCCGACGACAGCCTGCCGGTCGGATCGCCGGTCGTTGTCCTCGGTTATGGCTTCTGGCGCGCACGCTACGGCGGCGATCCTGGCGTGCTCGGGAAGACACTGCGCGTCGGCCAGACCGTCCGTACGATCATCGGTGTTGCACCCGAAGGCTTCGTGGGACTCAACGACCAGGGAGTGCCCGCGGCCTGGATTCCGATCACGAGCTACGCACACGAACGACGCGGCACGGCATATCCGGCGAATTACGGTTGGAGCTGGCTCGAGCTTGTCGCAAGGCGCCGCCCGGGAGTGAGCGTCGCGGCGGCAGAGGCCGACCTGACGCTCGCGTTCCATGAAAGCTGGCGCCGCGAAGCCGTGTCACAACCGGGCATCGGTACGCCGGACAGCGCACGTGCGGCGGTCACGCTCGGTCCACTGCAGTTCAATCGCGGGCCGCAGGCGGGCCAGGATGCCCAGGTCGCCCGGTGGATCCTGGGCGTTTCGTTGATCGTGCTGCTCATCGCCTGTGCCAACGTCGCCAACCTGTTGTTGTCGCGGGCGGTTTCCCGGCAACGGGAGATCGCCGTCCGGCTCGCGTTAGGCGTCAGTCGCGCCCGGTTGATCCGCCAACTGCTGACGGAGAGCTTCATCCTGGCGGTTGCCGGCGGCGTGACTGGACTGGCGTTTGCCAATTGGGGATCGGCCGCATTGCGCAGTTTTTACTTCACTGCCGAGGAATCCGTCGCCGTGGCGAGCGATGTCCGGACCCTGTTGTTCGCCGGCGTGGCTACCATCGTGGTGGCCCTCCTCACCGGCCTGGTCCCCGCGCTCCAGGCCGGGCGCGGTGATCTCGCCGGCGCACTGAAGGTGGGCTCGCGCGAAGGGACGTATCGTCGCGGTCGCGCCAGGGTGGTTCTGCTCGTGTTCCAGGCAACATTGTCGGTCGTGCTGCTTGTTGGCGCGGGACTTTTTGTCCGGAGCCTGCGCAACGTCCAGGGATTCCGCCTCGGATACGACGCCGATCGCATCGTGTTCGCGGGCGCCAACCTTCGCGGCACGCGGCTCAATCCCGGGGACCTCAATGCCCTGAACGAGCGGATGGCACGTGCCGCCCGGGAAATACCGGGCGTGACCCACGTGTCGCTGGCGGAATCGGTGCCGTTTTACAGCAATGAGAGCCGCGGACTGTGGGTCCCCGGCGTGGATTCCATCCGCCGCCGCGGCCGGTTCGTTCTCCAGGCGGGAGGCCCCGACTACTTTGCGACGTTAGGCACGAGGATTCTCCGCGGGCGGGCCTTCGACGAATCCGATCGCGCCGGATCGCCGCGCGTAGTGGTCGTCAGCGACGGAATGGCGCGCGCCCTCTGGGAAAATGCCGACCCGATCGGCAAGTGCATCCGGATCAGCGCCGACACCGCCCCCTGCACCACGGTCATCGGCGTGGCCGAAGAGGTGCGCCTGCGGACGCTCACCGATGCCCGCGAGTACACCTATTACCTGCCTGCCACGCAATATGGCTCGCCGGTGAGCCCGCAGTTGTTCGTGCGTATCCAGGGTGAGGCGGCCGACTTCGTCGACCCCATCCGGCGCCGGCTCCAGCGCGAAATGCCCGGGTCGGCGTTTGCGGCAGCGATGCCGCTCGATCGGCTCATCGATCCGGCGCGACGCTCCTGGAAGTTCGGCGCGACGATGTTCGTCGCCTTCGGCGGGCTCGCGCTCGTGCTGGCCGCCATCGGCCTGTATTCGCTCATCGCCTACGACGTCGCCCAGCGCACGCAGGAACTCGGCGTGCGTCTCGCGTTAGGCGCTTCGATGGGTGACGTGGTGAAGCTGGTGATGTCGAGCGGCGTGCGCCTCGTCGTGGTCGGACTGGTGCTGGGTGGCGGGCTGGCGCTGTGGGGCTCCAGGTGGATGGAATCGATGATGTTCCAGCAGTCACCGCGGGATCCTGTCGTGTTCGGGATCGTGACGCTCGTGTTGCTGGCGGTCGCCCTGCTTGCGAGCTTCGGGCCGGCGCTGCGCGCGGCGCGCGTGGACCCGAATACGGCGCTACGGTCCGACTGACGTGGCCCTCGGGGAGCGCTGGGCGTTTTCCAGGAGTTGCAGCAGCTCCGCCGAGTTGACGGGTTTGACGACGTGGGTGTCGAAGCCCGCTTCCCGCGAGCGCTGCCGGTACGTCTCCGCGCCCCACCCGGTCACGGCCACGACCAACACGTCCTTGCCCCACGGCTGCTCGCGAAGCCGGCGGCACGCCTCGTAGCCGTTCAACTTCGGCAGCCCCAGGTCGAGCAGCACCACGTGCGGACGGAAGCGTTCGGCCGCGGCTAGCGCCTCATGCCCGTCGTTTGCGGTCACGGTGGTGTGACCGGCCAGCTCCAGGATCCGGGCCAATGATGTCGCACCATCTTCGTTGTCATCAACGATCAGCACGCGGCGTGACACCGTGCGCGTCCGGTGCGACTCGGTGGCCCCGTTGGATGCCCCGACCGGAAGCGGCGCGGCCGCGGGAAGCCTGACGATAAACTCGCTTCCCTTCCCGTTTCCATCGCTGCGCGCCTCGACCGAGCCGCCATGCATCTCGACAAGCGTCTTGACGAGGGTGAGACCGATGCCGAGTCCACTCACCGAACGTTCGAGCGTGGTGTCGCCCTGCATGAACAGGTCGAAGATGCGGGGCAGCTCCTCGCTGGAAATGCCGATCCCGTCGTCGCGAATCCGCATGATGTGCTGCGCGCCCGGCTCGACATGTACCATGATGCGTCCGCCGTTGGCGGTGAACTTTGACGCATTACTGAGGATGTTGCCGACCACCTGCGCCAGTCGCGTGAAGTCGGCGTGCACGAGCGCCGGCGCCGACGGCAGGGAGACGTCGAGGCGCTGTTCCTTCTCCGCCATGAGTGGCCCCACCGCCTCACACGCCTGCCTGACGACGGCGGTCAGGTCGACCGACTCGCGGACCAGCTCGATCTTGCCCCTCGTAATGCGGCTCACGTCCACCAGGTCATCCACCAGCCGGACGAGCTGGCCCACCTGGCGCTGCAGCATGTCGGCGGTGAACCGGACAGCGTCCGCCGAGGCGTCGCTATACTGAAGCACATGGACCGCGTTCTGGATCGGGGCGAGTGGGTTGCGCAGTTCATGCGCCAGCATCGCCAGGAACTCGTCCTTCATGCGATCCGCGCGAAGCCGGTCACCTTCGGATTGCGAGCGCTCGATGAAGTCGGCCGCCATGCGCGCGAGCAGGTCGAGATGCCGCACCTCACGTTCCGACAACCGGTGAGGACGCGTGAAATGCGTATTCAAGACGCCAAGCAGCCGGCCGTCGCGACTCATCAACGGCGTCGACTGGAACGCCCGGATGCCATCATTCAAAAGCACCTGCAATTCCGTGGACCCACGCCAGTTGGCGTCCGCGTCCAGGTCGGGAACTGCTACACGTTCGCGAGTGCCGACCACGGCCTCGCAGCCGTACGGAGCGCCTCGCTCCGCGAAGAAGGCCACGAATTCCGCACCGAAGCCCTGATGGACGAAGATCTTTAGTGCCCGGACCTCCGGATCGTAAAACTGAATGTTGCCCTTCGTCGTCCCGGTGAGCTCGATGGCCGCCGAGAGGATTTCGCGGAGCAGCGAGTTGAGGTCTCCGCTCTGGACCAGCCGGGTGCTCAGCGCCTGCAGGCGCGACATCGCCACCAGTTCGGCGGCTCGCTCCATCTCCGCCTGTCGCCGCGCAGTGATATCGTGAAAGTACACCGCCATCGCGTCATCACCCGACGGATAGACGCGGTTCGCGAACCAGCGGCCAACTCCTTCATTGTAATTCTCGAACTCCACGTTCACCCGTGCCTCCCTGGCACCGTGCAGCGCCTCGTAGGCAGTTCCTCCCACCGCCTCGGGAAATATGTCCCAGATCTTCCGGCCGACGAGTTGCGCGGGCGTCGTGTTGAGTAACCTGGCGGCTTCGGCGTTGACGAACGTGTATCGCCATTCCCGGTCGAAGGTGACGAAGCCGTCGGCAATGCTCTCGAGCGTGGTGCCTAACCGTTGCTGGCTGGCACGCAACGCCGACTCGTGCCGCTGGATGGTCCGGAGGAACCAGAACAGGACGCCGAGGAACAGGATAATGAGGACCAGCACCAGCATCGCGACGCCGAAACTCGTCTCATAGAGTCCCGAGCGTTCTCCCCACAGCCGGATCCAGCCGGCGAGCACCGGCATCCCGATGACGATGGGGATGCCCCGGCGCGCGACCGCGCCGGCGGCGCCGTCATCCAGCAACCAGTAGGTTGGAGGTTGCTCCGGCACCGCCGCCATGATGCCTAACGACATGGCCGCGATGAACGTCGACGTCTGCAACGCCACGGCGGTGAAGTACGGCAGGGAGAAGAGCCGGTCGGCGCCGTACAGGTATCCGGCCCATGACAGTCCCGCGATTGCCAGCGTGATGAACGCGAGGCGGGGGAGTACCGGGCGTGCCCGGTTTCCCAGCAGCAACGCGGTGCCGAGCAGCGTCCAGCTGATGGAGCCCGGTGGGCCCATGCGACCGGGGCTGACGGTGGTCGCGCGTCCCCATTCGCGGCCGAACATCAGGAGCGAATTCAGCCGCCCGAACTCAAATGCGAGGATGTACTGAATGAGGGCCGAGAAACCGATGAAGGCCACGACAGCCGCGAATACTCGTGAGGCGCGGTCATGACCCGTCACAAACAACAACAGCGACGCACCCGCGCTGAAAGTCGCCACCGCGGTATTCGGCTGGATCGAGATCCCGAGGTTGAACCAGTCGGTGAGCCCGGGAATGTTGGCCGGCCAGCCGATGAACGACACCAGGCCACCAACCAGCGCGTAAACTCCGAGGACGATTGCCGTCGTCCTGGGAGTTGAATGGGTCACACCTGCTTGCGTCGTCGTCGTCCGGGCTCCGTCTGTGATGCTTCGCCGACATCGGCGATACGGAGAAAACTCAGGTCCCGATCACGACGGTCGCAAGAGAATCTGCTGCTCGTTTCCTGAAGCTTCTCTAAGACGCGCCAGGTCGAGCCCGCTAGTTCGTCTCTGGCTTTACGATTTTGCCGAGAAAGAGAACGGTTCCGGAGAGGCGTTCGCGGATCGCGAAGACAAACGGGCGGTCGATGCGGACGGGCATGGGCGCCGACGTGACACCGATGCCCACTACGGTCACGGCCGCGGCCTCGGTGCCCACTTCATTCACGTCGACAAACGCCTTCTGCTTGACGAAGTCGATGTACAGGTGCTCGCCCATCGACCGGCTGATCCTGGTGAATCGGGCGCCATCGGGCACGAAGGCCTGGCGCATGCCTAACGCCTTCAACTCATCGTTGAGCATGTCCTCCCAGGCCAGCCTGAATTTCGGAAGCGCGAGGTCGACGTCGGAGTCCCGCAGCTCGCCCAGGGTGCCTGTCCAGGTGCCGGCGCTCAGGCCGGTGACGAACGTATCCAGGTTCATACCCTCGTCAGGCAGCAGGATGGTCATCACGAACGCGTCGCCACCGTACGGCAACTCGGCCACCGTCGCGTTGGCCAGGCGTCCCTGTCGGAACCCGCCCTTCCGGTTCATCATGCGCACGGTGATGTCGCCGCCGGGCGCGTGAAAGACGTCGTCCACCGTCTGCGTGGTCTTGAAGGCCGCGCGCCAGTCCCCCTTGAAGTAGATCGCGTTCATCAGGAGCATCACGATCTGCGCCTCGATCGTGTCGAGCACACGCGGAATTTTTCCGTTCGTATTCCGGCTCGCCCAGTCATTGACCGTGTCCACAGCCTCGGCGCGCCGAAAGTCGAGGCCCTTCACCTCCGCGTCGAAGTATTCCCGGGACTCGCTGAGAAACGTCGGCTCGACGGCGGTGCCCATGTCGGCAAGGTCGTAATAGACGGCGTTCGCGATCCTGAACTCTACTTTGGGATCGAGTTCGCGCAGCAACGCGATCAGCGACTTGTATGAGCTGTTGAGCTCCTGGTAACTCCGCGGCCCAAAACCAAGCGAGGAGCGCATCTCCTCGAACGTCGTCCCTTCGGCGCCGTTCATCGCCATGCCGAGCGCCATCGACGCGCTGAGGGGAGAAAGGAAGACGTTTTCGCCACCGAAGGACTTATTCACTTCCTTCAGCAGGTTCGTGCCGAAGGAATTCGCGGCCGCGATCATTTCCGATTCGACCGCGGTGAGCTGTCGTGGAAGCGCGTCGATTTCGGGCGGCGTTCCGTCGGGAGCGGCGGGGTCGCCACAGGCGAGTAGCGCGGCGCTGACAACCGTAGTGAATGACTTCACGCGGTGCATCGTTTGAATCCTCCGGAGACAACGGGTGGTGCTCCTTCCCTGACACTCACCCCAGTGTCTTCCCTCATGGCCCCCGTTGCACGAATCGAGTGTTTCCGGGACCCGGATTACGCCGGTAGTCGGATCCGCCAGCGCAGCGTTCCGGCGTCCTCCTGCCAATCGGGCGGGTCGACGCCGAGGACCTTTGCCAGTTTCGCTGCATAACGGGACCAGCGCTGGGGGGATCCTCCCCCGGACCCGAACCTGTCATTCCGGGTTTCGGCAACGAGCCACGACGCGCCGTCTTCAGTCGTCGTGCGCTCGGCAGTGAGGTGGAGGGTCGCAGGCGAAGCCAAGCCGCGTTCACCGAGTTCCTTGCATCCCGCCAGCCAGATCCAGGTGAGCAGCGACGCCTGTTCAGCGGTAAGTGTCAGATCTGCAAAACGTGGCTCAACGGCGACACCCCTGGGTAACACCGACGCTGTGAACTTGCCGGTAAGCCTCCACCACTCATCCAGCGATTGACGCCGCATTGGATTCAGCATTCCAGAACCGTCCGGCCCCCGCGCAAATCTGGCAGCGCGGGTGGCCAAGCGCACTTCTTCAGCAATTTCACGAAGCGCGCCCAGGTCCTGGTCCGGAATCGTGCGCGCCATGGCCGCTGCTCGCAGGTCCAAAGCGCTGGCGATTCCACCGAGCTCATGGGCAAGGGTGGAAATAACATCGCGGTTCAGCTCCGCGTTTTCGGCGGAGAGGTCCAACGGGCTAGCGCGTTTCTTGCCACTGGCCAAGATGCACCTCATAGCGGAGGTTTCTGTACTCCATTAAACCTTGGATGATCAGGAATGCTCCTTCATCTGCTCCGGGGAAACTTCGATGCTGCAGGAAGCCGTGACAACACCGACCAGGGCAACGATGGGTTCTGAAAACATCAGAATCCTGCTGGTCGACGACCACACTATCCTCCGCGAAGGTTTGGCCGCGGTATTGAATGCAGTCGACGGTTTCGAAGTCATCGGACAGGCCGCCGACGGAAAGGCGGCTCTCAGCGCATTCACAGAATTGCAGCCGGATGTGGCGATCCTGGACCTGCGGATGCGACCAATGGACGGCGTTGAACTTACGCGGCACATTCGCGAGCTGAGCCCCAACGCGCGAGTGATCCTGCTGACGACATACGACACCGATGAGGAGATCTTCCGTGGGCTGCGCGCCGGCGCGTCGAGCTACCTCCTGAAGGATGTCGATTCCACGCGTCTCGCGGAAACCATTCGTTCGGTGCACGCCGGACGCAAAGAGATTCCGCCCGAGATCGCGGCCAAGCTCGCTGACCACGTCGCATCGGAAACACTCACGCCGCGACAGGAGGAAGTGCTGCGCGGTGTCGCTGAAGGAAAATCAAACCTCGAGATCGCCAAGGCGCTGTTCGTGAGCGAAGGTACCGTGAAAGCCCACGTGAAGGCGATTCTGCAGAAGCTCGGCGCGCGCGACCGGACTCAGGCAATTACCATCGCGATCAAACGCGGACTCGTCAGGCCTCTCTGACGAATCCGCTGTTGCCCCACCGGGCGTAACCACACGTACCTCCCTGGCTGAATTGCGTGCACACTCCGGGCACGCGAACCTGCTGCCTCACATGGGTGAACGCCGCGGGCGCCGGTCGTCCGCCGCGTCTCCCAGAACTCCAGTGAGCGGGAGGAGATGCACATGGCACGCTACGAAGAGGAGCGCTACGGCGGACAGCGCGGCTCGACACGCCGCGGTGGATTCAATGACCGCGGGCGCGACGACGATTTCGAGCAGCAGGAACGCGACCGCTACCGCAGCAGCGAATACGGCCGCGAGTACGGCACGGAACGCGGTCGTGGCGGGAGCGAGGGGTGGAGGAACCAGGATGAGCGTGATTACGGGCGCTCGTTAGGCGGGCGGGAGTCATCCGAGCGGTACGATGAAGAGGACACGTATTCCGCCGGTGGCCGCGAAGGAAATCGTTATGGAACCGGTTCCGGGCAGGGGAGCCAGGGACGCTGGGGTTCGCAGCGCTACGGACAGGGATCTCAGGGCTCCGGTTACCAGGGCTCAATGGGCTATGGCAGTGGGCAGGGCGGGTATGGCGCCTCGCAGGGCTACCAGGGTTCGCAGGGTTACCAAGGCTCCCAGGGCTCCCAGGGCTCCCAGGGTTCCCAGGGCTACCAGGGTTCGCAGGGTTATGGCCAGCCCTCCAGTTTCTACGGTCAGGGTTCGCAGCGTTATGGCCAGGGCGGTTCAGGATACGAGGAGGGGATCGGTCGGGATCAGGGCACGTGGCGCGGCGGCCAGGGTTCGTGGGGTGGGCAGCAGTATGGCCAGAGTGGACGCGGTGGCTCGATGCAGGGAGACGGGTGGACCAGCGAGCCTGACGAAATGCGGTGGGGCCGTCAGCAGGGTCTGTATGGATCGTCAGAGTACGGCGGCTACATCTCGAGTCAGCGGTCGCAGACGGATTACCAGTCGCACGTTGGTAAGGGCCCGAAAGGTTGGCAGCGCTCAGACGAACGCATTCGCGAAGAAGTGAATGAAGCGCTGGCGCGTCATCCGGAAATCGACGCCAGTGAAATCGAGGTCCGGGTGGAAAAGGCCGAAGTCACTCTCACCGGAACCGTCGACGAGCGTCGCACAAAGCGACTGGTCGAGGACATTGCCGAGCGCGTCTTCGGTGTGAAGGACGTCGAGAACAAGGTGAAGGTGAAAGGCCGTGGTTTCTTCGGCCTCGGCGGCGACAAGGACGTCACCACGAAGGCTGACCGGGATACCGGCACCGAAGCCCACGAAACCAAGCGGACGACGGCGGGCACGACCGCGGGGACCAGCACGACGCGTTAGCCTAACTCCTCACGGCAGTAGCAGTTCGCCCCGGTGTTCGCTTCGAGAACGCCGGGGCGAGGTGTTTTATGCGGCGATGCTCTATCTCCCGGGGAGTAGGCCCGCATGCGATGCCGGGGGCGCTCCAGTATCGGCACTGGATAGACGAAAAGTCACCACTCGCGGGAAATGGTTTCGACTGCGCCAATGACGCAGGTTGCCCGAGCCTCCTTCGGAGCACCCCTGAATGGGTTCGATTCTCTCGATGCAGTGGCCGGTACCCTCGAGCAAGCAGCCCAACGCTGTGCTCGTCGTCTCCGGTGCCCTCCATCAAATGCGCGGACGGTTATCCGTCCTTCGTGGTTCCGTTTTTCATAACGACATCCTGCGTGCGCGGGGGCATCGCCAGCAGCTCGTGGGAATGCTGCAGCGCTTCTGGAAGCGCGACCGGCGCACCATCGAAGCCTGGGTCGACGCGGCAGTGAGAAAAAATGTCGCACCGCCTGCCATGCGCACGCCGGCCTGGCGGAGCCGCCTTCGAAATGGCGCGCAGAGTCTGCAGCAGGAGACCTGAGCGTGAAGACCCGCGTGCTGACGTCGGCATTCGTCATGGCGGCCACATTCACGGCGTGCAATGAAGCCCAGACGGATAATGAAGTCACCACGCGCTCCGCGGGTGGTGATGCGGCCGTCTCCATGTCAGGTGACTCGGCCGACAAGCGCGGCGTCGCGCTGGTGCGCGTCGTCAATGCCGTTCCCGGGCAGAACCGCCTGGTGGTTCGTGCCGATCGTGATCACCAGCTGACGGCCGCCGAATACAAGGCGGTCACTGAGTACCAGCCGATCGATCGCAACTGGGTAACGTTCGAGATCGGTGCATCGGGTGACAGTGTGTTCGAGCCGCTCGCGACGAATCGCGAAATGCTCACCGACGGTCATCGCTACACGATCGTGGTGATGCGCGACAGCGCGAAACACTATGAAACGCGCGTCCTGCGGGACGAGATCTCCGATGACTCGACCATGGCGCAGGTGCGCGTGATCCACGCGGCCCGGGGCACTGACGAGGTGAGCCTGGTCCAGCGTGGTGCCGATACGATCGTTGATGGCGTGAATTTCACGATGGAAGCAGGGTACAAGGCTGTGAAGCCGTGGCGCGGGACGCTGGAGATCCGTACCGAATCAGGTAACCGCCTGCTGCATTCGATACCTAACGTGGCGTTACAGGCCGGCCGGTCGTACACGATCGTGCTGACGCGGAACGCTGCCGGAAAGCTGGATTCGTTCAGGTTCGACGACTCACAGGTGAAGTAAATCCGGGGCCGGCCGCTCCGTGAAGTTCGGGTAGGCGCGCAAGCGGCCCGAACGCGGAGCGCCCCGGCCGCCAACGGAGGCGTGATGGCCGCCGGACGCCAGTCACCAGAGCCGCAGATCGCCGAAGACGAGCGCTTTGATCGCGCCGCTCACCGGTTACGGGTGATTGCCTGGTGGATCGTCCTGCCGCTCCTCGCGGTGGGTGCATTCACGAACCAGGTGCAGGAGCACGCGGTTCCTTCCACGGTCCTGCGCGCGGCGATCATTTACGGATTCGTGCTGCTGGTCGTGCGGCTCGCCGGCAAACGGACCCTGGCCGAGTTGAGCACGTTCGACCTGGTCGTCCTGCTGATCATGAGCGAGGCGATTCAGCCTGCGCTGGTCGCTGACGATACCCGCATAACGAGTGCCATGCTCCTCGTCGGCACGTTCGCCGCCATCGACTTCGTGCTGGCGATCCTGAAGGACAAATCGCCGACTGCGTCGCGCGCCCTGGATGACATACCCACGGTCCTCGTGCGCGATGGAAAGCCGAACCAGGAAGCCCTCACGCGCGAGCGCGTCGATGAAGACGACATCATGGAAGCGGCTCGCCGCGACCATGGCCTCGAACGATTCGACCAGGTCCGCTTCGCGATCCTGGAGCGTACCGGTGGGATTTCAATTATCCCGTGGCCGGAGGTTACTCCTCGAGCTCGATGACGGCCTGCCCGGCGACAACTCGCCGGATGGCGGCGATCAAGCGGTCGGATGCGACGCCTTTCGAGACAAATCCCCACGCACCGTGCGACATCGCCCGCCTGACGAGATCACCCGTTGGGTAGCCGGTGAACACGAGCACGCGTGAGTCGGGAAGTTTCTGCGCGATCTGCTCGAGGATCTTCATCGCGTCGACGCCACCGGGGAGATCGACGTCCAGCAGGACAACCGATGGGTTCATGCGTGTAACCGATTCCACCGACCGCGAAAGGTCTTCCACGCGGTGAAGGCCGGCAAATCCCGGCTCCAGATTCAGGCGACGTTCGAGCGCATCGACAAGCAGGACATTGTCATCGATGCACATAACGGTGAAAGCCGCGGATTCCATCGACGCGATGCTCCCTCCCCCACCCAATCCCCTGGGTTCTGATCTGTCGCCGTCAGTGTAAGACATCGTCGAGTATCGAAAAGTCCTTGGGATCTACCCACCGAACCGTATCAGGTGTCATGTCAGTTTTCGGCGTGCCGATCGCGATGATGCTTCCGCTGACGTTCGTTGTTGCCGATGGGTGCGTCCCGATCACCGAAGGAAGCGCGTCCACGTCGCAAATAGTCAGGTCCGCTGGGTCCGTTGTATGAGCCGCCACCTCCTCCAGACCCCTGTGGCGAATCAGCAGCCGCAGCATAGCGAGTTGGCGCGGGTCACTGATCAACAGGCGCACTCGGCGGTGCTTGCCGTTTTCGGACAGCGGAGTCGAAATACGAACCGGCATGATGAGCGTGAAGACCGTTCCCGTTTCGGACTCCGGTGCCAGGACCAGGTCACCCCCATACCGGTTGAGTAATGCTCGTCCGGTGGAAAGGCCGAGGCCAGTCGCATACCCGCGGGCGCGGGTGGTGAAGTAGGGCTCGAAGCACCGTCGACGGGTTTCCTCGTCCATTCCGCCGCCGTTGTCCTCCACGTCCAACATCACCCGGGCCTGCTCGGTGCGCGTCGTCAACGTCAGCTTCGGGGACGTTGTCCGTTCCATCGCCTGACGAGAATTCATCACCAGGTTGATGAGGATCTGCGCCAGCGCGCCTGGCGGGACGGCAACGACCGGCAAGTCGCTGCCGATTTTCGCTTCGACGATGCTGTGCGGCGGCAGGGCATCGACCACGATCGGCTGCAGATCCTGCCACCACTCATGGAGCGTCGTGAGCTGGGCCTCGTCGCGCTGGTCGAACGGGTCCGATGAAAGCAGGCGGAGACCGCCGGCCAGTCGCTGCAGCCGGAGGATGCTTTGCCGGATGCTCGCCAGGTCGTTCCGAGCCTTCTCCGGCAGCTCCGTCGTCGCTGCCACGACATCAAGTCGGAGGAGCACTGGCATGACGAGGTTGCGCAGGTCGTGTCCAAGTCCGGACGCGAGCGTCCCCAGCGTCGCCATCCGTTGGAGGCGCTGAAGGTGACGTTCTTCCGCCGGGAGCTCGTCCGAAACTGCCGATTTGAACACGTCGTTTATCCTAGGGCAAAACCTGAGCCGGCCAGCCGCCCGGCTGACTCTCGCCTGAAGGCTACATCTCCACAGTGGGCGACGACATAGCACCCCCGGATCAAGTTTTCCTATTCCCTGCGACCTGCGTCACAGAGCGGGTCGGTGCGCCCATAACTGGTTGGTAGCTGCGAAGCTCTGGGCCTTTGGGGCGATCGTCATCCCACGTTGGGTCACATCCGTGACGCCCCGGGATCGCGCCCGCTTCCTTCACGCCTGAAAAGAATCGCACTCGGGACTGGTGCGGCGCGTGCTGATGTTGCATGGTGGAGCACGACTTGCAACGCACCAAACGGCGGCAAGATCGAGAGATTCGACGTTCGGATCTCGCGCTCACTCGGGGCAAAACTGCATCATAATTCCGCATGGCGCTTCGCATCGTAGTGATCGACGATAACACCGACCTGGTCGAGAGCATGCTGAGCGTATTGCAGCTGCTCGGCCATGAGGCGTGGGGCGCGTTGAGTGGAGCGGAAGGCGTTCGCCTCGCGGAAGAGAAATTGCCGGACGTCGCGTTTGTCGACGTGGCAATGCCGGGCATGAACGGCTTCGACGTGGCGGCGCAGATTCGCCGGCGTTCGTGGGGACACGCGATGATCTTGATCGCGCTGACCGGGTGGGGTCGTGCTGAGGACCAGGAACTTTGCCGCGACGCTGGCTTTGACCATGTCGCGCTGAAGCCCGTTGATCTCGACTACCTCCAGGTGTTACTGGGGCGAGTCTCTACGTACACGCCCCACACGGTCCCTGCCGTGACGCAGGCCGCGCGAACGGGTTCACCGTTCGACGCGGCCCGGCCCTAGACAACAGGGCGACGGCCCGAAATGACTCGTACAAGGAACACTACGACGGCGACGACCAGCAGAATGTGAATGAAGCCGCCCATCGTGTACGACGAGACCATACCGAGCAGCCACAGTACGATCAGGATCAGGGCGATAGTCGAGAGCATCTGACTCTCCTTCGCAATCAGGTTGGCAGGCGCTGACATCCGCCTGCTGGGACACATTCTAGGAAGAAGCTCGATTCCCTACCATTGTCCGGCGGGGGGCCCGTGCCGTACCCCCGGGGTTCACCTTACACGGCCCCGGCGGTTTCAGCCCTCGAGTCCGCCAGGTGCGTGCCTAACGAGCACTATTTCTTCTTGCGTGGGACCTTGGCCCCTTTTTCGCGCGCCTCGGACAGGCCGATGGCGATGGCCTGCTTCCGCGACTTCACTTTGCCGCCTTTTCCACCTGGCCCACTCTTCAATGTGCCGCGCTTGCGGCGGCGCATCGCGCTTGCGACGCGCTTCGACGCGGCCTTACCGTATTTCCGCTTTGCGCCGCTGCGCGTCGACGCCCGGCGACCTCCGCTGCGGGTCGCGGCCCGTTTCCTCGCTGCCATAACCGCCTCCGGTACTAAGCCTGTGGCAGGCTACGCATCGCGAAGCGCCGTTCAATTGTCCGCGGGGGTGAACCTCACCCGTGCCTCACGAGTGAGAAGCGGCGTCCCCCTGCCGGCGCATTTTCCCTGTCGCCTCGCGTAGGGTCGAGAAATGCTCGCGCGGAGAATGTCGCGCGGCAGCAGTCGATGCAAAGTTGCACGGCGTCAGAATCATGGACTGAACGCCATAGCCCTGTCACTCGATTCCATTGCGACCGGGACCGGCGCGATCGCCTAACACCTGGCGAATGCCGCGCCGACTGTGTGAGCGCAATGTGCACGTATAGGCGCGGGCCGCGCGGCCCGCGCCTTGCTTTTTGCTGACAGGAAGCAGGAGACAGGAAGCAGGGAAGGCCGGAGGGCCCGCGCTGGTCGTGCAGGCCCTCAAATCAAACGCTTCGTTCCTTCCCTGCTTCCTGCTTCCTCCCTCCTGCTTCCTTGTTACTTCACCATCCGCACCGTCCCCACCGCCGGATGTGATTTCGCCTCGCGCCGGGTGGGGTGCGCGTCGCGCGGGATCCGCCGCAGTCTCACCCGCCGGCCGGAGCGCGCCGAACGATCGATGGCGTCGAGGATGTGAATGTCGGCCTCGCCTTCGCGAACCGACGGCTCCGTCTTCCGCCCCGACCGGATCCGGGCAACGAAGTGGTCCAGTTCAGCCGCAAACTGGTCGTGAATTGCATAACGATTCGTGCGCGTCACCGTGTCGGAGCGGAGATGCACGACCAGTGGGTCATGGTACGAGTATGCCGGCTCCATGCGCACGAGCCGCTTCATGGCGACCGCGGTCCACGAGCTGCCGCGGAAGGCATTCAGGCTGCAGACGAACATCGCCAGGCGATCCCCGGGATACCGGAGCAGCGCTGCCGTCATTTCGGGCACTTCACGGAATCGGCCCGTTCCCTGACCGGCATGCATCGCGACCACTTCCAGCGGCTCGGACCGGAACACCATTCGGGCCGCATTGACGCAGTAGATGCCAAGGTCGAACAGCCCACCACGACCCTTGCGCTCGAGACGGATATCCCCGCGCTCCACCGGTGAGGAGAAGACGGATGCGAATATGCGCAGGTCGCCGGCCCGGCGGTCACGTGCCAGGTCGATCGCCCGCAACGTCGCCGGATCGAAATGCAGCCGATACGCCACCATGAACTGATTCCCGGAACGTTCGGCGGCGCGCGTCAGCTCGCGCGCGTCGGCCACGGTGGTGGCCAGTGGCTTCTCGCAGAGCACGTGCACGTTGGCGTTGAGGGCACGCAGTGCGAAATCGCGGTGCATCTGGTTCGGAAGCGCGATGTACACCGCGTCCACGGAACCACTCGCCAGCAGGTCGTCGTAGTCGTCATATCCGCAGGTGATGACATCCTTGAACCGCCGGCCGAGCACGCCGCGCTTCTTCGGCTCGCCGGACACCAGCGCGGCAAGGCTGGCCCGGGCGCGCGCGTGGGCGAACGCCGGCAGCACCGCGCGTTGCGCGATGTCGCCGAGCCCCACGACGGCAAAACGGATGGGGGGACGTGCCACTGCCTAACGAGGAGGCAGGTTGCTGTTGGCCGGGCCGTTCATCACCACGCCGAACCGGTCGTACCGGGACCCGTGACAGGGGCAGTCCCAGGTCCGTTCGGTCGCGTTCCAGCGCACGATGCAGCCGAGGTGCACGCACACCGCCGACATCCGGTGCAGCGTGCCGTCGGGCTCGCGGTACACGGCCACCGGGGCAAGCCCTTCCTTCACGACCGCGGCGCCATCGGGCGGTACATCGTCGGCGCTTTTCAGGTCGCCCGGCAGGATCCAGTCCGCGTACTGCGCGGCCATGCGCACCGCTTCCTTCGCATACGCAGGGGCCGTCCGCAATGTCTTGCGAGACGGATCGTAGAGTGTCGTCCAGGGATTCTCGCGCCCTTCGATCAGGTCCGTGATGAGGATGGCCGCGATCGTGCCGTACGTCATGCCGGTACCGCTGTCGCCTGTCACCACGTAGACGTTGTCCTTGTCGAGCGGATTCCGTCCGATGAACGCGAGGCCATCGACACTTTCCATGACCTGGCCGGACCAGCTGTAGGCGACATCCCGGATCATCGGGAAGTGTTCGCGAGCCCACCGCTCCAACCGCTCCTGATGCACGGTGGTATCGTCGGCCTGACCGGTGCGATGGTCGTCGCCACCGACGATCAGGATCTCCGCCTCGGGGTCACCCTGGTCCTGCTGCAAGCGGACGTAGTGGTACGGCCACCCGGTATCCCAATACAGCGCACGCGTGACGGAGCCGCGCGGAACCCGGGCGCCGAGGGCATAGGTCATGTAGGCGGTCTGCTTCGTGTGAATCGCCACCAGGTCGTTGACGGGGGAATGTGTCGCGACCACGACCGCATCGGCCGAAACGACGTGACCGCCCGCGGTCACCTGCGCCAGCTTTCCTCCCTCGATACGCTCGGCATGGGTCATCGTAAAGAGATGGCCGCCGTCACGCTGGATGGCTCGCGCCAGTCCACCGAGATACTTCAACGCGTGGAACTGCGCCTGGTTCGGGACGAGCAGGCTCGGACCCCGATCGGGCCACGGCAGCGGCGGCCGATTCACCAGTGCCGCGTCGATTCCCGCGCGCTGTGCCGCAACGAGCTCGCGGGTCAGCGTCTCCTCTTCATCGTCAGGCGCGAGGATGAGGTAGCCGTTCAACCTCTCGAAGTCGCAATCGATCTTTTCGCTTGCCACGATCGTTTCGATCCGGTTGATCGCCGTCATGTGACTGTCCGCGGCCAGCCGCGCTCCTTCCTCTCCGTGCATGCGTTCCAGTTCGTGGTAGCGCTCGTCCAGTACACACGTGAGGTGGGCGGTGGTCATCGAGGTCATGCCGCGCGCCAGGGGACCATCATCGAGCACCGCCACCGTCTTCCCGGCCCGCGTCAGGAGATAGGCGATGCTCAGGCCGGCGATACCGGCGCCGACCACACAGACGTCGACCCGAAGGTCGGCGTCGAGTTGCGGGCACAACGGCAGGTCGCTGGTGGCGGTCCAGATCGAACCCGTCCGGGTGGCCGGATCCGCGTGATGTGTCGTCATTGGTCGGTGGCGTTAGGCATCGTGGGCGATGCGGTCCCGGTTCCGGCCAGGACGGCATCGCGAGCTCGAGACGCCAGATGGGGCCGCTGTGCAGCGGACCCATGCAACGTCCGAACCCGGGCGGCCCTGCGTGACGATTCACCGTGACTGCCGGGCAACTCCCCCGATGTTCTCGTCAAACACTGACAGCCCGCGCCGCGTTCCGCGACGCAGGTCGCGATCGCGCCAGGCGCAACCGTTTCGTTAGGCCCGGATCGTCAGCCGCTGAGGGCTGTCGAGTACGCCGCGCGCAGGGAGGCCGGTCAGCTTCGAGACGGCCTCGACCCGGAGCGTCTGGATCGGTTGTTGAGCGCAGCGAGGCGCGTGAACGGCGCCCCGCGAGTCCTGGCTACAGCGCCTGATGCGGTTCGTTGGCGGTCGGCTTCGGATAGAAGCGCTCGAAGAAGATGTTCTCCTTCGCAGGATCGAATGCCTGACGCGGACGCCGTCTCTCCCGGAGCTTGTACAGCATGTAGCTGCCCACAGCCAGGACGACCGTGACGACAAATGCCACGATGATGATGGTCGACAGCACGCTATTCAGGTCCATCGTTTTCTCTCCTTACAGTCGGCCGGCACGTTCCAGTTTGCCCCAGGTCATTCTCACCTTGAACAGCTCTTCCAGCGACGCGAACATCTTGGCCACGTCGACAACAACGATGAAGAACATGCGGTACAGTACCGCGTACGGCACCAGCGCCAGTTCTTCCTCTTCCATCGCGACGGCGTACAATGCGGCGGCGACGTCGAGGATCGTCAGCATCATCCACCAGTACAGCACGTATTGGGGAATGCCGGCGAGCAGCGTGCCGATGGCAAACGCGAGGTTGCCGAGCACGTTCACCGACGGCCAGATGACCGCCTCGAAGAACATCGTGTTCAGTGAGATCCAGACGCCGGCTCCGCCCTTCGGGGCGAACAGCCATGCCTTGCGCTTGCCGAGCGCCTGGAGAATGCCGCGCGTCCAGCGATACCGCTGCTTGAGCAGGTCGAGCAATCCTTCCGGCGCTTCGGTATAGGCGATCGCGCGCTCTTCATATTTGATCTGCCAGCCCGCGGTCAGGATCTTCAGCGTCAGGTCGGCGTCTTCAGCGTAGGTGTCGACCTCATAGCCGCCGAGCTGCTGCAGCACATCCCGGCGGAAGATGCCGATCGGTCCGGGAATGATGTTGACCGTGCGCACGAAGG
This sequence comes from Gemmatimonadaceae bacterium, assembly GCA_035646395.1. Lineage (GTDB taxonomy): Bacteria > Gemmatimonadota > Gemmatimonadetes > Gemmatimonadales > Gemmatimonadaceae > JABWBJ01. The sequence continues at coordinate 28,190 of DASRPK010000078.1, forward strand.
CCTGGGCGCGCCGGGCCATGTTGAGGCCCTCGATGTATTCGAGCGCCTGTAATCGCGTCCAGAGGTTGCGGCGATTCACGACCTTCACGTTTCCGGCAACGGCTCCAACGTTCGGATCCCGGAAGTGCCGCAGCGATGCCTTGAGCGTATCTCTCGACAGGCGTGAATCGCCGTCCATGCACAGCACGAATGGGTGACGGGCCAGCGAAATACCGGTGTTGAGCGCACTCGCCTTGCCGTTGTTGGACTTGCTGACCACGCGCAGGACGACATCGCCATACCGCCCTTCGAGGGCCGACGCGCGCATGTACGTGTCATCGGTTGAGCCGTCGTCCACGACCAGCACTTCGTAGGCCGGGTAATCCAGGGCCAACAGGCTTCTGAGCGCCTTCTCGATGACCGCGCCTTCATTGTACGCCGGCACGATGATGGTGACCGGCGGCTCGAACAGGTCGTGCGGATCATCCTCCTCGATCCGCGACTCGAGATGATGGAGGTACCCGAGCCACAACAGGATGACGTATCGCGCAATGACGACAATCAGGAAGAACAGGAGCATGGTAACGCCGAACGTCAGCCACCAGCTCGCGAACTGGTACGGGATGTTCAGCAGCAGCAACACCATGGAGCCTAACGCCGCAAGTACAACCGTCAGGCCGACCAGGAGGATCCCGTAGTACCCGATGCGGGTCGGCATTACCACGCCCTCCGCAGGTACAGCGCCGCATTCCGGGACTGGTAGCCACCCTCACGCCCGTTGGACAGGCCGCTGGACAACAGCAGGTCCCAGGCTCCGCGGCGATATCCCACCTCCAGGCCCGTCGTGAACTGGAACGCGGTCAGGTCACGGGTGGATGAATCGGCCGTGCCGGCGGGTTCGCGCATCCACGCATATCCCGGTGACGCGCGCAGCGCAACGGAGAGTCCCTGCTCACGGTACCGCGCAAACTCGATCCCTAACGAGTGCGCCAGGTACCGGTCCGGCGAATAATACAGCGGTGTTTGCTCCTCGTACCGCATCATGCTCCCCGCATAGACCAGCGAGAGCGATGCGGGGAGTCGACGGCGGATGGCCAGCTGCGCAGCCGAGCGGGAGTTGTCGTCGCTGACCGAAAGGAACTCGCCCATGACGTACACTTCGTTGCCGATGCCGAGCGGCATGGACACGTTGCCCTGGGCGCCAAGCGTCGTGGACGCGCTCCCCGACACGCCGAGCATCCGCGGCGCCCACAAGGTCTGGTACGCCGGTGCGCGGTGCACCGACGCCTTCACCCTCGCATTGCCCAGAAATCCGTCCGCGGTCACTGAACCGCGAACGATCGTTGACAGGTTACCGTGGTCGAGCATGCCGACCGTCGCGGTCAGTTTTGACAATCCGATGCGACTCGCCAGAAAAACGTCGAACCCGTGTGCGTCGAGCCGGGTCTCGCTGGCGCCAAACATCCGGGTCGCGGAGCGGAGCTCACCGCTCACCGAAACGACGAGGTTGGACAGCGGTGCAAAGCCCTGGCTCAGGCGAAGCGCGTACAGGTCGAATCCCGCGTTGTCGCTGATGGCATGCACTGTTGACCCGAAGTCGTTGCCGGAGAGTTCACCCGGAAGCATGAGGCGATCCACAACGGCACGGTCGAGTACGCGCATCGAGTTGCGCGCGATCGTATCGCCGGGGGCGTTGTGCAATGCCTGACGATACCAGAAAGCGGAACGGGCAAAGTCACCTTGCCACCGGTAATGATCGCCGAGTTGGCGCTCGGTTTCGGCTCGAGGGGTCAGCGATTCGGAGGCGAGCAGGTCCGCCTCCCCGCGTTTCGTATCGCCGGACCAGAGATACGTCTGCCCGCGCTCGAACAGGAATTGCGCCGTACGATGCTGCTCGATCAACGCGGTGTAGAGTGCGAGCGACCCTGCCCAGTCCTGGGCTCTCGCTTTCAATCGGGCGAGGTCGAGGACAACGGCGGTATCCGTGGGATTGCCGCGCACCCAGGCATCGAGTACCGCAATCGCGGCCTGCAACCGGCCAGACGACACCATGACGTACGCGCTGTCGCGCGCCAGTTGTCTCGGCGTCGCCTGCCAGACTGGCGCGGGCTCGACCGGCGTTGGTGATGCCGCCGGATTGTCAGGCGAAGATGACTGTGACGTCGTCGGCAGGGCCGGGATTGGCTCGGCAACCGTTGCCGGTTGTGGCGCTCTATTTACCGGCCCAGACACTTTCTTTTGCGGAGGCGCGACCTGGCGCGTCGGCGCGACCGGAGTCGCCGTCGGCGAGGTGCGAGGTTGGCTGATCGTCGAATCAGGTGATTGCGGAGCTGTGACTACGGTAACAGGCGCGGCAGACGGTTCATTTGCAACCGGAGTTCCCGCCGGAGTCGCTTCGGCGATGCGGGCTCGCGAGTATACCAGCCTGGCAGCGAGCGCCAGGCCGCCGACCGCCACCACCACGACGAGAAAGTACCGCAGCCCGCGCATCAGCTGGCCGCCGGTGCACCGAGCAGGTCGCGCACGACGTCCTCGTTCGCCGGGAAGCCCAGCGCTTCGATCTCGATGTCCCCGTAGCCTAACCGCAGCGCGTGTTCGCGCATCCGGATCTTGAGGGAAGCGAGGTCTTTCGGACGCGCGCTGTCGAGGTACGCGACGACACGCTTGCCGAGTACTCCGACCAGGTCACCGCTTTCGACGCGTACGATGTTCAACACCATCTTCGCGAGCCCCTGGATCTCTCCTTTCTCCGGCTTGATCATGAACAGCGTGAAGAATGGCAGCTGGTCCCGTTCCAGGTAGCCGCGAACGCTCTTCGTGAGGGCGTCACCTGACATCGGCACGTAGGACGAACCGTCCGAGGTCGGCTGGAGGATCATGCCCGGTTCCGGCGCGGTCGTGATCAAATCGTGCCAATGACCACGCTTCACGATGGTCTGGAGTCGGGCCAACAGCTCGCTCGGCGCCAGACTGGAGGAGAGGAAGTCATCGGCGCCGGCGCGAAGTGCACGCGTGCGGTCCGCCGAGCGGAGGACGTACGGCGTGATGAGGACGACGGGGACGGTGTTGTTCGTCTGGCGGAGGTCGCGGATCAACTGGAGCGCCGACTCGATCACGTCCCGGCGCACATTGAGCAGCAGCGCCCCAACTCCCTCGCGGACAACTTCGGAGAATGCGCTCAGGATTCCGGTGCGGACATCGACCTCGAAGTGATGACGCAGCCCGTTGACCAGTTCGTTAGGCAGCGGGTCGGCCATGTTCACCAGCGCCAGCCGGTGCTGGGCCTCCGCGGGAAGCGCGGCGGCCTTGCCTGAGTCGGGATCGGTGATGACGACCATGCCGGCGCCGGACAGGATGCGGAACGTGACGGGCAGCATCGACGCCGCCTCGAAGCGGATCTTTCGGACCTCGAGCTTGTGATTGCGTTCGCTGTCGGACGACAAGTGGAACACACCGGCCGAGCGCTGCATCAGCGGCTCGAGGCGACGGTCGTACAGCCCGGCCATGTCGCCGGGGAAGGTGAGCAGCGACGTGACCTGGAGCTCGTCCAGGAACTGGATCAGGCCATAGATGGCGGTCGTACTCGCGGCGCCGCCATCGAGGAAGGGCACGATGGAGTCGATCGCGACGCGGCCGATTTTGAAGTTTTCGAAATGGCGGCGTAACTCGGTGAAGACGGCGTCAGCGGTCGTGGCGCGTCCGAGTCGGCGGACGAAGTCGAGCTGGAAACGCAGCAGGATCAGGCGCTCTTCGCGGAGCGGTCGTTCGATGTCGATGCCAAGGAACGCGGCGCTCGCCATGACGTCGGCAGGATCGTCATGCGTGATCAGCACCACCGTTTCGCCACCCTCGAGGCCCTGCTGGGCAAACTCGAGGCAGGAGACGCTCTTCCCCGTTCCCGGATTGCCGCTGATGACGTACGGCCTGTTAGGCAGGATGCCGCCTAACCGGTAATCGAGAGGCCGGATACCGCTGGGGACGAGCCCGGACAGGGTCGCGGGCGTTTGCGTCATCGAACCTGCCGCGGCGGGAGCCGCGTCGGTTTGGACTTCCGGTGGAATCGTTCCGCGCATCGGTAGCGCACCACGAGTTGCAGGTTGACGGCTGTGTTCGGGGACCACGCTGAAGACGACAATAGAGGCCCCGCCGAAACGGACGACGGTTATCCGGTTCGATTCCTGCTACTCGTCAGATGGCCGGCTATTTGCCGGAGCGACTCGTTATGTGACGCAACCGATTGGCAGTGAAGGGTTTGCGCTGTCCAACACCGCGGTTCGTCAGCGGGGTGGGAGGGCCGTTCTTTCACGTATCGCGCGCACCACGTCGGCGATCGCGGTGAAGACCGCGGGCGGGTCGAACAGGTGAATTTCGTGTCCGGCTCCCGCAACTATAGAGTGACGTGAGTTCGAGGAGAGTCTCGCCAGCGCCGCATGCGAGGCCGCGCGTCCTTCGTTTGGCTCGTCGCCGCGGGTGAGGACGACGGTGGGCCGGGTGCCTAACGGATGCTGGTCTTTCCGGGTCGCGAGCAGCCTGGCCAGAAACGCACGCTCGGATTCCTGGCTGGTCGCCACGGTCGCGGCACTGACCGTGTCAGGCGTCGCGGCGATGAGCCGCTCGTCGAGTCGAACGCGAACCTGGTACAACTCGGGGGGAAGTTTGTCGAACGGGGTCCCGGTCTGGGGGCGGCGACGTTGCACGCGGACCGCCTCCTTCGGAAACGTAGACCGGAGCTGCTCGGCCGTGACCTCCGCGATGGCGAAGGCCTGGCCATCGATCATCGTGAACAGCCGGTCTTCCGTGGCCGGATCCACGAAGACGAACCCGATGACGTCGTCCGGGAAATCGGCGAGGTACGACCTAACGAGCATCCCGCCGCGCGACGCGCCAACCATGACGTACGGTCCACGCTCGCCGGCCTTTTCGAGCAGTGTGTGCAGGTCGACGGCGCTGCTGGCTCTGTTCGTCGGAGTGGTCGGGTCACTCCAGCCCATCCCGGCGCGATCGTAAGAGCAGATGCGATTGGTTTTGGAGACTTCGCGTTGCACCAGCGTCCAGTCGATCGCGAACGAGGAAGCGCCAGCTTCGAGCACGACGGTTGGCGTTCCGGCGCCGCTGCACAGCAAGTGCATGCGGCGGCCACCCACATCGATGAGCCGGCCGGGGGCGGCGGGGAGTTCGCGCGCAGGGTCCGAACCCTGCACTGCCAGCGCAGGCGTTCCGATGACACCCACAAGGACGAGTATGGTGAATAAGGCACTCACAGTCATCCGCATTCGCTCCTCCGATCACCTACCCGCGAATGGTAGCCGATTACTGGCCTCACGACTAATAGCGCCGCGCCACCAAGTAAGGTAATTAAACGCTTAACATATTGTGTGTGCGTCTTTTTATGCGCATTGGGCCACGCCCCCGGCCACATCGATGCGACGCACGATTCTGCATATCCGCGAATTACTTCCACGGGGGTGGACGATGTCCAGGATACCCGGCGCGCGTGTGATTCGAGCGCTCCTGCTGAGTTTTACTGCGGGCGCTATCGCGTGCGATACGAATGAGCCCGCAGCAACGGGACTGCCTGATCGACTGGCAGAAGCGGCCATGAGTCCGTCGGTGATCGCGGAGGGGCGGGAGATCTTCCGCTTCGACACGTTCGGCAACGAAACTTTCTGGAGTGACACGGCTGCCCTGCACGTGAAGGTCAACGCGCTGCGGCCGATCGACGCTCTGAATGTCGGATTGAAGATCGATGGCGATGCGCTGCCGGCCGCCTTGCGACAGCAGCTCATAAACGGCGAGGTCGACCTCACCAGTCCCTCATCACCCGCGGTGACGGTGGCGCTGATCGGACTGAACGCAGTCGTCGGCGTAAAGGGCCAGGTGGAAAACGGCGTACTGGTACGCCTCGGTATCACCTGCGCACTGTGTCACTCGACGGTGGATAATTCAGTCATACCCAGCGTGGGTCGCCGGCTCGATGGCTGGCCGAATCGCGATCTGAATGTCGGCGCGATCATCGCGTTATCCGACGCACTGCCCGATGCACCCTACAACACGTGGGGCGCGGGCATGTACGACCCCAGATACAACTTCAACACCGACAAACCGAGCATTCCGGTGGTGCTGCCCCCCGCGTTCGGGCTCAGGCATGTGCGCAAGGAGACGTATACCGGCGATGACGTGGTATCGTATTGGAACGCCTACGTCGGGATCACGCAGATGCACGGCCACGGCTTCTTCAGCGATCCGCGCATCAACGTCAGCGTCAGCAATCCTCCCGACCTCATTTCGGATAAACTGCCCGCATTGCTGGCGTATCAACTGAGCCTGGATTCTCCAACGCCTCAGGAAGCAACCATCAACGCCGCCGCGGCTGCTCGTGGAAAGATCGTATTCAAGACGGTCGGTGGGTGCGCGCGCTGCCACCTGGGCACCATCTATTCGGATGTCAACGCCAACAAGCTGCATGCGCCTGATGAAGTCGGCCAGAATGGTGACTACGCACAGCGCAGCGTGACGAAGCTATACCGGACCACGCCGTTGCGTGGCCTGTGGAATCCACCGCAACTGGATGGCCCCTACTTCCACGACGGCACCGCGACGACACTCATGGCCGTGGTGGAGCACTACGTTGGGCACTTCAACCTGAGCCTAACGGCGCAACAGAAATCGGACCTTGTCGAATATCTGAAGACGCTCTGAGTCAGCGGACGCGGAACGGGCGCATCATGACCTCGG